>NZ_JAAFKD010000043.1 GCF_013299165.1 Microcoleus sp. bin38.metabat.b11b12b14.051 | reverse complement strand
GCCCGTTCAGCCAACAAAGAACCGTGGGGAATGAGTCGCAGGGTATTGATAGCAATCTGCCACAGGCGTTGTGACTGTTCCCAAGTAGCGGGATCGGCTTTAGAAGTGCGTCCAATGACAACGGCTTCGGAGGCTATTTTAGCAGCATAGTCCCAGTTACTTTTGGCTTGTTTTTCTACTTCTATCTGACTTTCAAGGTTTTGGAGTTGCTGCGTCAGATTTTGGGATTGCTGGCGGTTGGTTTCCGGTTTCCAATGTTCTGGGGAAAACAGACTGGTATCGGGAGTTGGGGGGACGTTATCTAATTGTACTTTGAGGCGATCGCGCAATTTGTAGAGTTCCGGGAGAGATTGCGGAGTGTCGCCATCTGGCTGTCGGGCCGAGAGTGCTAGTCTGTAGTTTAGGCTTGGTTGAGCCACTGTTGTAGGGATAGCAACCCAAATTATACCGATGACGACACCGAAAGCATTGACGATGGCGATCGCCACATATCGAACCCAGCGCATATAGTTAATCCTCTGACACCCAGATGATTCTACCTAATCTTGGTGCATTTAGTAAGATTTTAGGATGATTTGGGCAAATAGGACTTAGCATGGGGCCCAGAAACCGGGTTTTTCGCGAAAATACTTTGTTACTACCGACAGATTAGGTAAAAAACCCGGTTTCTTTACGGCTTTTTTTCAGTTTTGGGGACGTACCACCCGAATCAATTTACCCGTCAATGTTTCTTCAGCAGAAATAGCATCATCGATACGTGATGCCTGTCTTTCCCAATTGTTATCTTGAGTACAAATGATAATACCAGCATGGTTAGGTTGTGAGCGATGCAGTCGAATGAAATCCCCTCGATTGAGAGTCAAAACTGCTCGCTCATTACTCACAGCAAAAGCCAATACATCCTCATCAGGAATTCCCAATCCTGCCTTTCCTGCTTGTTGAACTGTTAACACATCATGACCTAAAGGTCGAAGAAACTCAACTACTGGCAGCGGGTACTGCTCGTCTGCATAAAGTCGCGCCATGTTTTATGCTTCCTCATTTTCTCGGATTGCTGTTTCAATTTCTTCTGGGTAAGCATCAGCATAAGCCCAAGCATTGACTAAATCAGCCGCAGTCAAATGGGGATAGCACTTAAAAAGTTCAGCATCGCTGCATCCGAGACGGCGATACCCGACAAGTACCCAAACTTGTATCCGAGTATTGCCAACACAAGCATCACCACCGCACACGCCGGGAGTTTTTTTGATTCCCAGCGAACTATTGCTTAAACTTTGAACTAATAGCTGTATTGCCTGAGTTTTTTCACTGGGAGTTAAGGCAAGGAGTTGTTTTTCTAATTCTTTCAGTGTCATTGTTTGCTATTCCATGTTTATCGAAGTAATATTTGTTCGCTCCATCATATTGTAGCAAACTCACCCCTCCGAGTCCACCTGCTTCACCTCATCCAATGTTAGCTCTAGCGACTCTGCAATTTGCTCGTCGCTCAAGCCAAACTGCCGCAACTTGGCAATGGTTTCAATCTTAGCTAGATGCTTGTCGCGCCGCAAGTCAGGAGTCGGGGGCTGACTTTCATCTGGGGTAGCAGTAGGGCGATCGGAACAAACATTGATGTAGCCAATAATGTTGCTATTACCAATAGTACAATCCCAGATATTCAGATTTCCTTGCCGATCGAGAACAGATTTAAGATTTCCTTTCTCCACTGGTTCACCAAAGGTATCCGATAACATTTGCAAAAGTTCGTAACCCACATCTTTAACGTGACCTTGTGTAAGACGATAAGTATCTGCAATCTCAGCATACTTTTGTTGTTTCAATGTTCCCTCGATAATTCCACGCTGCAAGTCATTTAGACATTTACCTGTCTTGGCGTAGACAACTTTATCTACAAATTGCAATACCTCGTGAATGTCCATCAGCATGGATGTAAGAGAACTAGGATTATTATACCCGACTTTATCCGTCTATATCCGCCCAAATCCGACTTGCATTCGGAAAGTGAAAAAGATCCGTCTTTTTCCGTCTTTATCTTTTTGAAAGAAAACTCTACTATATGGAGGAGAAACTTATGGAGCGTAGGTTAGAAGGAGAAAGTAGCTATGAGTGGTGGACTCTTCGATTGGGTTGGCGAAGTGGTTGCTGAGATGGGCTCTGAGATCGCTGAAGCCTTCGGCTTTGATGATGCTGTTAGCAGCTCAGAGGCGACACAGGCGAGAACCCCTAGCGAAAATCAAGAAAGGGGTAGAGCTAGTTATCTGCAAGGACAAGATTTGGAGAGGTATACAGAGCAACAACTAGATGAATTTGGATTAAATGCTCTTTGGGATTCCTCTAACTTGGTTTACGATGAAACATTGGAAGACTACGGAAAAAACACTCAAGTCGATGTCATTATTCGTGATGACAATGACAATGAAGTAGCGATAATAGAGTGCAAAGCTTATACATCAAAATGGAGTAATGACGATGCGGTCGATCAAGCTAAACGGCTAGTTTATTTAGCAAGGGAAAGAGGAGTCGCCCTAATTTTTTCTACTTCTGATGGAACTGCCGACTGCTTCGGATCTCGTGTAAAGGAAGTCTTGAATGAAACCCAGTGGTTCGTAATCTCTCCCGATAATATCTTCTTTGCCGATCCATCTGATGTCAAAGAGAATGGTTTTACACAGGGACTTCCTCCTGAATTTCAATCTCACCAAAATACCGTAGATAGCGGTTCGGGAGATAGTGGTGGGTCTTGGGATTTGTTCGGTAATTGGTTCGGTGATAGCTCTGACTCCAAATCGAGTAATAGTTCTGATTCCAATAGCAGTAATTCTGACGATAGTGGCGGCTCTTGGTTCAGCGGTTTGTTCGGTGATAGCTCTGACTCCGAATCTAGTGATAGTTCTGATTCCAATAGCAGTGATTCTGACGATAGTGGCGGCTCTTGGTTCAGTGGTTGGTTTGGTGATAGCTCTGACTCCGAATCTAGTGATAGTTCTGATTCCAATAGCAGTGATTCAGACTCAAGCTACGGTTCCGATTCAGACTCAAGCTACGGTTCCGATTCAGACTCAAGCTATAGTTCCGATTCAGACTCAAGCTATAGTTCCGATTCAGATTCAAGCTATAGTTCCGATTCAGATTCAAGCTATAGTTCCGATTCAGACTCAAGCTATAGTTCCGATTCAGATTCAAGCTATAGTTCCGATTCAGATTCAAGCTATAGTTCCGATTCAGATTCAAGCTATAGTTCCGATTCAGACTCAAGCTATAGTTCCGATTCAGACTCAAGCTATAGTTCCGATTCAGGAAGTAGTGACTATGGAAGTGGGGATTCTGGGGATAGTGGCGGATCTGATAGTAGCTCTAGCAGTAGCGATAGTTGGTGGTAAGCCCTACTTTTTATGGGAAGAGAGCAATGGATAAAGCTATCTGGTCAAAAAATAAATTTTCGGCAAAGGTAAGTGACTACATAATCCTAGTAGCTCTGGGAAACAGGCTAAATAGTTAGAGTTGCAGTGTGGTTTTATGAATCAACAAGTTATAGATAGTGATAGCGGAGACACTTTTGAGAGTGCTATCGCTCAACTCTTGGAACAAATTAGAAAGACAAAATGGGCTAGGTCTCAACTAGATGTCATAGTTGCAGATGGTTTGAAAGTGGCCAAGAAGATTGACGATAGTTACCGTAATGATGGAAGCTTTACAAAGTTTAGGTTATACCTATTGTACAAAATAGCTTTTGAAGTGTGGTCATATCAGCATCAAGCTATTCTCCAGAGTCTAGAAGCCAGTAAACAGCAACAGTTGACACCTAATTCGCAGCTAGTTTTACAACATCAAACTGTAGTGATAAAGATGTTTGATGAACTCAACCATCTTCCTAGTGTCAATGACCCAGATAGCTTGAGAAATTATTGGTTATCAGTATGGAGACAAACGCTCCTTCAATTGGCGGAATTCGTAGACATCCCAATAGTGCCTCCGGTAAAGTCCAAAAAGTCAAATTTATTCGGATTTAGCTTGAGGATGAAACTACCGGCTCTGTCTCCAGATACTAAGTTTGCTTTTCTTGCAACCTGTTTATTATTGCTTGGAATCGTGATTGCTACCCTACTACTGATTCGTAATTGAGGAATATATGAGAGATAAAGGAATATCAGAAATCTTAATCACTGGGTTTTCCGTTGGAGTGTTCTGGGACTTCGTGACAACATTTATGGGAGTAGTATCCATACTTGCAGGCCCAAATTTTTCTATTTCTCTCAAGAACGTTGATAATAACACTTTTGGAGTCTACGGAATAGCTGTTGTTGGTACAGTTATAGTTTTTTGCTTCAATCTAATTACTAAAAACGTCTGGAATGAAGCTCGTGATGGAACATGGACATTAATAGCACCTTGGTTTCTATGCGTTTTTTTCGACTTTTTTACATCACTTGCTGGAAACTACAGGTTTATACTACCGGCCAGACAAAATGAAGTAGCTGTTATAGGTGTCATATGGTTCACAACTCTACTCACTACTATCAGCCCAATGACTGTTTACTATTTATTTAAGAACTACGAGGATAAGAACCGCTAGATAGATATAAATCCCCAAAACAAAAACCCGGTTTCTTCAAAAATAAACCGGGTTTTTTAGGAGGGAATCCAAGACAACAGGATAGGGAGTCAGCCTGCTAGCTGTATACTCTATTCTCATTGAGTTCCTCTTCTTGGCTAAACTCAGCTAATTCTCTCAAAATCTCGCGACGTTTAACAGTAGGCTGCTTTTTATATGCCATTAAATCTCCTAAACAAATCCGCCGTTCAGACCCTATTTTTACATATTTAATCGCCCCTTCTGTCAATAATTTAATCAAAAACTCTTGCGATACATTCAGCAAAATAGCAGATTCTTCAACGGTCATATCTTGCTCGATCGGCACTAAAGACACGGCTCGACCAGCAGCCATTAAATGTGCAGCTTGACGCAATATTTGATAGAGCGATTCAGGAAGTGCGATCGCCTCGCTGCCAACTTGCACAAGTTTCACTTTTAATCTCTCCGAATCACCATTTTCTGTCTCGTTCTCTAACACTCGATTCAACAATTTAATAACTTCTGTTTCTTCCTCTGTCGGAAAAACCGGATCTAGGATGATTCTTTGTCGGTTCATGGGTATGCTTCATGAATTGGTTTAATGCTATTATAGTAGATAAAATAGTCCTAGAGATGGGGCAAGAAACCGGGTTTTTTAGGAAAATACTTCGTTGCTACCGACAGATTAGGTAAAAACCCGGTTTCTTCGTCGGAGTGCATAAGTCCTGTAGAGATGCGATATAATATCAAGTAAAACTATAATTGTTTGAGCTTGGCAGTCCGCCACTTCAAATTATGAAGTCAACACAACAGTTTACAGCAATCATTGAACGAGAAGGCGACGGATATGTATCCCTTTGCCCAGAACTTGATATTGCCAGCCAAGGTGACAATATAGAAGAAGCCCGACGGAATCTGATCGAGGCGCTAGAACTATTTTTTGAGACAGCAGATCCTTCTGAAATAAAGAATCGGTTGATACTCGGCGATTGAAATCGCGGCTACACAAACGAAGTCGGCCTCCGCCGACTCAAGAGTATTTGTATCAAAGCTATCATCGCATTAAAAATACTCGGCGATTGAAATCGCGGCTACACAAACGAAGTCGGCCTCCGCCGACTGAAGAGTATTGATATCCAAACCCAATCCAAACAAAAACCCGGTTTCTTGGAGAAACCGGGTTTTTATTGAGTCCTAAAAAATCCTACAATTGCTTCACCTCAGCAACCAATTTGGCAACCACATCCTTAGCGCTACCAAACAACATCATCGTCTTATCCTTGTAAAACAACTCGTTGTCAACACCCGAAAAACCAGCACTCATCCCGCGCTTAATGACGATCGTATGTTTGGCCTTATCAACCTCCAAAATCGGCATCCCGTAAATCGGGCTCGCCGTATCGTGGCGCGCCGCCGGATTCACCACGTCATTCGCCCCGATTACCAAAGCAACATCGGTTTCGTCAAATTGCGGGTTGATATCGTCCATATCGTACAACTGCGGATAAGGCACGTTTGCTTCCGCCAGCAACACATTCATGTGCCCCGGCATCCGCCCAGCCACCGGGTGAATCGCGTATTTCACGTCAACACCCATTTTTTCCAAACCGTCGGCTAACTCGCGTACCGCGTGCTGGGCTTGCGCTACAGCCATCCCGTAACCGGGAATAATTACTACCGATCGCGCATAGCCTAACATCATCGCACTTTCTTCGAGATTGATGCTGCGGACAGTTTTGTCGATCGCCCCACCAGCAACCCCAGCAGCAGCCGCACTACCACCACCGCTACCAAATGCGCCAAACAACACGCTAGAGATCGATCGATTCATCGCCTTACACATAATTTGCGTCAAAATGATTCCCGACGCGCCAACAAGTGCACCAGCAATAATCAGCATATTGTTCATCAAAATGAACCCAGCCACACTCGCCGCAATCCCCGAATAAGAGTTAAGCAGCGACACTACCACGGGCATATCACCGCCACCAATCGGTAGCACAAACATGATACCCAGGATATTAGAAATAGCCACCAAAGCCAGGAATACCGGCACATCTTCCGGGTGAAACAGCATATAACCACTACCGGCTAAAAGTGCGATCGCCAGTAAAGCATTAAACGGCTGTTGCAACGGAAACGAAATCGGAGCACCAGGTAGCAATTCTTGCAATTTTGCAAACGCTACAAGGCTACCAGTAAACGTAATTCCGCCGATTAAAACGCCCAAAAGAATCGTGATTGTTGCATCGGGAGTTGGCGATTCCGGGATGCTGAGATAGCGCCAGAATTCGCCCACAGCAACGAGTGCAGAAGCCGCGCCCCCGAAACCGTTAAGCAAACCCACCATCTGCGGCATATCTGTCATCGCGACGGTTTTCGCCATAATTGTTCCCAAAATGGAACCGACGATAATTCCCACTGTAATGAGCTCGTAGCTAACTACTTGCTTTTCGAGTAAAGTACCGACGATCGCAATAAACATCCCGATCGCAGCTAACACATTTCCTTGACGCGCCGTCGCCGGGGAACCCAATTGTTTCAAACCGACGATAAATAAAGATGCGGCTACTAGATAGCCTAGCTGAATGCCACTGGGCAGAAAATCGCTCACGCTTTAACCTCTTTTTTCTTAAACATTTGCAGCATTCGATCGGTTACTAAGAAACCGGCGACTACGTTGATTGTGGCTAGGGCGATCGCGATCGTCCCCAAAATCGAAGTAACAGTCACATTACCTTGGCCCGAAATCAGAATTGCGCCTAAAACGGCAATTCCCGAAATCGCATTGGAACCCGACATCAAAGGTGTGTGCAGCGTCGGCGGGACTTTATTGATTACTTCAAATCCCACAAACGACGCTAGAGTAAACACCACTAAACCTGCAATCAATCCTTCTGCCATAACACTTGGTAATTGGTAATTGGAAATAACTCGATTAGTCCGCGGAGGCGGACATTGTTTGTGTGCCCGTAAACTCCGCGATTTCAATCGCCGGGATATTTGTTAGTCCGCGGAGGCGGACATTGTTTGTGTGCCCGTAAACTCCGCGATTTCAATCGCCGGGATATTTGTTAGTCCGCGGAGGCGGACATTGTTTGTGTAGCCGCGATTTCAATCGCCGGGACATTGTTTGTGTGCCCGTAAACTCCGCGATTTCAATCGCCGGGATATTTGTTAGTCCGCGGAGGCGGACATTGTTTGTGTAGCCGCGATTTCAATCGCCGGGACATTGTTTGTGTGCCCGTAAACTCCGCGATTTCAATCGCCGGGATATTTGTTAGTCCGCGGAGGCGGACATTGTTTGTGTAGCCGCGATTTCAATCGCCGGGACATTGTTTGTGTGCCCGTAAACTCCGCGATTTCAATCGCCGGGATATTTTTATGAACCGACTAACTGACTACTGAAGCCTGAGCAGCCAAAGCATCCCGAACTCGCTGATTACTAATTTCGCCATTGTGGGCGACACAAGAACCAGCAATGATATCATCTTCAAAATTTAAATTGAGTTCCTTATCTTTTACCATCAATTGAAGTAAAGCCGAGATATTTTTCGAGTAAGTTTCGCTGGCGTGTACAGGCATTGATGATGGTACATTAATCGGGCCGATGACATTAACGCCGTTCCATTCAACATCTTTCCCTGCTTCAGAACATTCGCAGTTGCCGCCTTGTTCGGCTGCGAGGTCAACAATTACCGATCCGGGTTTCATTTGAGAAACCATTTCTCTAGTAACTAAAATAGGTGCTTTTCTGCCAGGAACTTGAGCAGTTGTAATCACTGCATCGGAAGCGCTGACGTGTTGGGTGAGCACTTGGCGGGTGTATTCTTTGGCGGCTTCAGATAATTCTTTTGCGTAACCACCCGTGGCGACTGTTTCTTCTTTGAGTTCGACATCAACGAATTTAGCGCCTAAACTTTGTACTTGTTCTTTGGTTTCCGGGCGGATGTCGAAGGCTTCGACGACTGCGCCCAAACGACGGGCTGTGGCGATCGCCTGTAAGCCCGCAACGCCTACGCCCATTACCAATATTTTCGCGGGGCGAATTGTACCCGCCGCCGTTGTCAGCATCGGGAAATATTTCGGTAATGCACAGGCTGCAATCAGTACGGCTTTGTAACCGGCGATGTTGGCTTGGGATGAGAGGGCGTCCATGCTTTGAGCACGGCTGGTGCGCGGAATCATTTCCATGCTGAATGCAGTTACTTTGCGATCGGCCAAACGCTGTACTAAAGCCGGATTTCCCAAGGGATTCAAAAATCCGATGCAAACTCCTCCTTCACGAAGTTGGTGAACTTCTGATTCTTTGAACTCTCCGATTTTGACTACGACATCGGCTTCGCCCCACAGCGTAGCAGTATCGGCGACAACACGAGCTCCGGCTTGTTCGTAAGCAAGATCCGAGAAAAAGGATTTTGCGCCGGCACCCGCCTCAACCCAAACTTCGACCCCCTGTTTGACTAATCGGGCTACAACGTCGGGTACTAATGCTACCCGGCGTTCCTCTGCTTCGACTTCTTTGGCGATCGCTAATTTCATGAACTCTCCTTTACTCTAATAGACAGGGCGGTTGAAACCGCGTTGACACAGACAGGGCGGTTTAAACCGCGTCTACACAGACAAAACCTGCCTCCGCAGGTTGAAATTCAAATTTCCAAGTCGGCGTCCGGCGGACATCGTTTGTGTAGGCGCGATTTCTAATCGCTGGCTGGCTTTCCCAGTCCGCGGAGGCGGACTTGGTTTGACAAGAAGCGATTTCAATCGCTGGCTGGCTTCTCACGTTGATACTAAAGCCGATCGCCAAAATTACACTCGCTTCTTTAACTTGTCTTATAGATTCAATTTTGCTAAACTCTTAAGTTTGCAGCAGAGCATGATACAATAAAAAGCTGCCTTATTCTGTAGTTTGAATGTGTGTTGTAAGTATTACGCAAAAAATTACACAAAAAATAATTGACCGAGGGCGGGCGACCCGCCTGATAGAATAATTGAGAAATTCGGTATATTGTAGGCACGATCGCAAATTGACGGCGATCTATATTTAAGCTTCACCAGCAGTTTGATTAGAGGAGTGATTATGAAACGATTATTTTCAGCATTAGCAGTTACAGGTTGCTTACTGACAGGCTTACCAGCCATCAGTTTAGCCCAGTCCATGCCCGGATTCACGATTTTCGGCGGCCCCGATCGCGCCAACCAGTTAAACTATCGCTTGGATTACGGGAAAGCCGGGATGGCTGGGGATAGATACCGACTGCGAATTCCTGCCAAAAAAGTAAGTTTGGCGATCGCGCAACTCAACATTACTTATCCAGACTATTACAAAGGCGAATTCGACCAAAAAGACATTAAAGTGCGCGTCAAAGACAAAACAATAGCATTGCAAGAAGTAATCTGGGACAAAGAAAATCGATTCATAGAAATTTATCCCGCAGAGCCAATTCCAGCAGGTAGCAACGTGGAGGTTGTGCTCTCCAACGTCAGAAACCCAAGTCCCGGCGGAATGTACCATTTCAACGTCCGCATCCGCACTCCGGGTGACGTTCCATTGATGCGTTATTTAGGGACTTGGCTGTTAAGCATTGATTGAGCTTCAGGAAAGCAATTTTTAGTTCATCAAGCGATCGCGACATAAAAATCCAAAGGTTCGTAGTGCGGACTTCAGTCCGTAGAATGAAAGCGGACTGAAGTCCGCACTACGAACCTTTTTTGTTATGTTAATCGATCGCACACAATATTGCGCGCTCTTTGCCAGAAACCGGGTTTTCACTCAAAAATATTCGGTTGTAGCCCCCAGATACGCAAAAAAGCCAGTTTCTTTGAAGAAAGTGCATCTACCCTGAATACTCAAATCCTGATTCTCGGAAATCGTAAAATCGAACCTGAGGCTCATACCGCAATTGTATTTGATTCGTAAAATAAGTCTATGGTAATTCCCCGATGACTGCTCCTAGCTAATTAGGCGTATGCCCTTGGGCGCTACCATAGAGAATATTAACGAAACTGATACATGAATCTTGTAGCAAAAATCAAAAACATAAAACTTCCTCCAGCACTGCGATCGCAAAACTACCGCCTGTTTTTTGCAGGACAAGGCATCTCCTTAATAGGCAGTTGGATGACCCAAGTCGCTACAGTGTGGCTGGTCTACAATTTAAGCGATTCACCTTGGATGCTAGGCGTAGTCGGATTCACCAGTCAAATCCCCACATTAATCTTACTGCCTTTTGCCGGAGTTTTAATCGATCGCTGGAACCGGCACCGAGTGATAATTGCCACTCAAATATTAGCGATGGTTCAATCCTTAGCCCTCGCATTTTTAGCGCTAACAGGAGCCGTCAACATTTGGCAGCTTTTGGTACTGAGTTTCTTGCAAGGGGCAATTAACGCCTTTGACGCCCCCGCACGACAAGCATTTGTCCCCGAGCTCGTAGAAAAGAAAGAAGACTTAGCAAATGCGATCGCCCTCAACGCTTCCATGTTCAACGGAGCCCGACTAATCGGCCCAGCAATTGCAGGTTTGCTGATAGCTACAGTCGGGCCGAGTTATTGTTTTCTCATTGACGGACTCAGCTACATCGCTGTCATTGCAGGCTTATTAGCAATGAAACTCAAGCCGAGAAAAATTGCAGTAACTAATAGCAAACCCATACAAAGATTAAAAGAAGGATTCGTTTATGCCTTCGGATTCCCCCCGATTCGAGCAATCTTACTACTATTAGCATTAGTCAGCTTCGCCGGAATGTCCCACACAGTATTAGTCCCAATTTTTGCCACCAAAATCCTGCACGGCGGCCCGCAAACCCTCGGCTTTTTGATGGCCGCTTCTGGAGTCGGAGCATTTGCAGGCGCAATTTATTTGATTGGACGCAAAAGTGTCGTTGGCATCGGTAAATTAATTGCTATTTCCCCCGCAATCATGGGATTTGGACTGATAGGTTTTGGTTTATCCCGCGTCTTGTGGTTGTCATTAATCATGATGTTATTCGTGGGGTTAGGTTTCATCTTGCAATTTGCAGCAGGAAACACATTTTTGCAAACAATAGTTGAAGACGACAAAAGAGGAAGAGTGATGAGCATCTACACAATGGCATTTTTTGGAATCACACCATTTGGCAACTTAGTTGCAGGTGGATTAGCAAATTATATCGGTGCTCCCAATACAGTCGTAATTGGAGGTATAATTTGTATGATAGCTTCAGGATGTTTCACAAAACAATTGCCAACTTTAAAAAACTTAGTCACACCAATTTATCAAAAAATGGGCTTAATTTCGTAACTTACTTCTTCCTTCTTCCCTCTTCCTGAAGCGGTTCCTGAGCGTAGTCGAAGGGTCTTCTTCCCTCTTCCCTCTTCCTTCTTCCTTCTTCCTTCTTCCTTCTTCCTTCGGTTATAAAACCAATGGCAAACCCCAGTGCAATTCCACAACAGCAGAGCGACGATCGCGTTCCCTTAAAAACCTGGATCGGCGTCATGGGAACAATCCTCGGCGCTTTCATGGCAGTTTTAGACATCCAAATCACCAACGCATCTCTCAAAGATATCCAAGCCGCTTTAGGCGCAACCTTAGAAGAAGGTTCTTGGATTTCCACCGCCTATCTAGTCGCAGAAATAGTAGTAATTCCGATTACCGGCTGGCTGTCGCAGGTGTTCTCAGTCCGCCGCTACATCTTGGTAAATGCGGCTTTTTTTGTATTCTTTTCCATGTGCTGCGCTTGGGCGTGGAATTTGAATTCAATGATTGTATTTAGGGCTTTACAGGGATTGAGTGGCGGAATTTTAATCCCGATGGCTTTTACATTTTTGCTAACAAACTTGCCGCCCAAAAAGCAGCCGATTGGTATGGCAATGTTTGCACTGACAGCTACTTTTGCACCATCCATCGGGCCGACACTGGGAGGTTGGCTGACTGAAAATTACGGATGGCAATATGTCTTTTATTTGAACTTGGTTCCGGGGCTGCTGCTGCTAGCTGCTGTGTGGTACGCTGTCGCCCCTGCACCGATGCGGCTAGAATTGCTGAAAGGGGGCGACTGGTGGGGAATTGCCTCAATGGCGATCGGCTTGGGTTCCCTGCAAGTTGTGTTAGAAGAAGGCAGCCGCAAAGACTGGTTTAGTTCAGATTTTATTGTACGTTTAAGCATAGTTGCTGCGATATTTCTCGGTGCTTTTTTCTGGATAGAACTAACTCGGAAAAAACCGTTTATCAACTTGCGATTGCTGACTCGCCGCAATTTCGGGTTAGCAACTATTGTCAATGTTTCGTTAGGTGTAGGATTGTACGGTTCGGTGTTCATTCTGCCCCTGTATTTAGGTCAGATCCAGCAGTACAATGCCATGCAAATTGGCGAGGTGATTATGTGGGCTGGCGTACCGCAGTTATTCATCGTGCCGATGGTGCCGAAATTGATGCAGCGAATCGATATGCGGCTGCTAATTGCGATCGGTGTGAGTTTGTTTGCGGTAAGCTGTTTTATGAATGCTAGCATGACTCATGAGACAGGTATCGATCAGTTGCGTTGGTCGCAATTAATTAGGGCAATGGGACAGCCTTTAATTATGGTGCCACTATCAACTATTGCCACTGCTGGTATGGAGAAACACGAGGCTGGTTCTGCTTCTGGTTTGTTTAATATGATGCGAAATATGGGAGGTTCGATGGGGATTGCGGCGCTAGCAACTTTGGTGACGCAGCGCGAGCAATTCCACTCGAATCGATTAGGAGAATCTGTGTCTTTGTACAATCCGGCTACGCAGGAAAGACTTAATCAAATGACTCAGTATTTTGTGAGTCGCGGTGCTGATTTGAGTGTGGCGAAAGAACAGGCAATTAAAGCGATTGATGGTTTGGTTCGTCGGGAAGCTTATGTGATGGCTTTTAATGATTGTTTTTATTTTGTGGGAATTGCTTTGTTGTTAAGCGGGATTGCTATTTTGGGTTTTCAAAAGGTGAAACCTGGTGCTGGTGGTGGTGGAGCTCATTGAGTTGGCTTGGGGCGGGCAGGATGCCCACCCCACAAGACTTTTAATATTTTTCCAAATGCCAAGTAAATGTTTTTTACCTGGTTCACCATTCTTGTTGGGCTTCTGCTTCTGCTTGGATTAAATCTTGCCGAAGTTGCACCCAATTTATTTGATGGGAGGGCATATCTTCGATGAGTTTTCCGCGCTGTAAATGCAAAATTCGCGTGCTAAATTGCTCGGATAATTCTAATTGGTGGTTCACCATTAAAATAGTGGTTTCGCCGTTAGTTAGCTGTGTCAATACTTGCAAAAGATTGGCGGCTTTTCCTACATCTAGGGCGGATGTTGGTTCGTCTAAAAGCAAGATTTTTGGTTGTAAAATGATGCCGCGGGCGATCGCCACTAACTGCTTTTGGCCCGTGGAAAGTTGCAATTCCGTGCGATCGAGCAATTCTTGGGGTATGTGCAGTTGTGCGATCGCCCCGCTAATTCTCTCAGCAATGTCTGATGCAGCCACACCGCGCAGCTTCAAAGGATAAGCCAAAGCTTCCCGCACCGACATCCCCAACAGCTTAGATTCTTGTAAAATCAGGGTGATTTGTCTGCGAAGTTCGATCGGCGGAATTTGCCCGTATTCCGTATTTTCGAGATAAATCGAGCCACTGGAGGGGCTGCTGAGTCGATTTAACAACCGCAACAGCGTAGTCTTCCCAGCCCCCGAAGGGCCGACAATCGCCACGCGATCGCCCTTTTGTACCTGAAACGAGATATTGTCCAATAAGTAGCTAGAGGCGATCGGTGTTTTCACACTTACACCATCAACTCGCAATTGAGCAGTTGTCTCTGTATGATTTTCCGAATAATTAGGCATTCATATTAAGTCCGCTAGATTGATTTGTAAGGTGCACAATCCGAACTTTACCCATTGATTTGTAGTGAGGAATTCAGTCCTAATAAAACTACCAAGCTAACCAGCATTTAAATTATCTCTCATATCATGCCCGGTCGATTACCATAACAAAAAAGGTTCGTAGTGCGGACTTCAGTCCGCATAATGCTGCGGACTGAAGTCCGCACTACAAACCAATCTTATTGTGGTCAATCCACCGGACATGATATCAAGCAACAATCCACCCATGAGTAAGCCGCTGGTCTGACGCCGAAGATATGCAATTTAAATGCGAAATAGCAAAGGACTGAAGTCCTCACTACAAACGGAAGTTCTTTGTCAAACCTTCACAGCTTTATCCAAAGGAAAACCCAGATGTTCGCGCTGTTCCAAATAAAGCTGAGCAACACGCCGCGCCAAATTCCGAATCTTGGTAATATAGCGAGTTCTTTCCGTTACCGAAATCACACCTCTAGCATCCAGCAAATTAAAAGTATGAGAACATTTGAGGACATAATCAAGACTCGGCAAAACCAAACCTTTTTGTGTTAATTGCTCCGCTTCTTGCTGGTACAATCCAAACAAAGTAAACAGCAATTCAGGATTAGAAGCTTCAAAGTTATAAGTACACTGTTCTATTTCCCCTTGCAGGAAAACATCCCCGTAAGTTACACCATCTTTCCACAGAATTTTAGTCATCGCATCAACTTCTTGGAGATACATCGCGAGGCGTTCTAGCCCGTAGGTAATCTCAATCGAAACCGGGCGACAATCAATGCCACCGCACTGTTGAAAATAGGTAAATTGGGTAATTTCCATGCCATCGAGCCAAACTTCCCAGCCGACGCCCCAAGCTCCCAGAGTGGGCGATTCCCAGTTGTCTTCAACGAAACGAATGTCATGGTCTTCTGGGCGAATTCCTAATGCTCTGAGAGAGTCTAAATAAACCTCTTGAATGTTGGGAGGAGAAGGTTTAATCAGAACTTGATATTGATAGTAATGTTGGAAGCGGTTAGGATTTTCGCCGTAGCGTCCGTCAGTCGGGCGGCGACAGGGTTCTACGTAGGCGACAGACCAAGGTTCAGGCCCAATTGCTCTGAGAAAAGTGTGGGGATTCATGGTTCCTGCACCTTTTTCTGTGTCGTAGGATTGGGCGATCAGGCAGCCTCGATCGCTCCAGAATTTGTTTAAGGTGGCAATGACTGATTGAAAGTTCACTGGTTTAAATCTGGTTAGTAAGTGTCTAAGCTTATTTAAGCATACTAGGAGTGGCGGATTTATGGCGATCGAGCCTAGGTACACTCTCCAACAACTTATAATGATAAAGATACTTTTACAATTTCCCGAAATCACCTTGGTTGTAGGGAAAATATTGTAATCACCACCCGAGAGACCTAATATGAGCGATAACCTATCCCTGCCTAACATCCAAGAAGCGGATACGCTGCTGTCAGACCTCTTTCAAGAGGTGCAAAAGTGGGAAGGCACCCTGGCTGGAGGGAAAAAACTTGGCACAGGTGCAGCAGCCATTGAAAGTCTATTGAAAAGTCAGGTCAGCTTTGGCAATCCGCAAGATCGGTTGACCTTACTGACAGAGGAAACATTTAAAGGAAGTGGGACTGAATTAATCGGCATCTATAAACAGCAGATGCAGACTCAGTATGATTTTTATTACATGACACTAACAGTGAATTTGCGTCCGCAACCGGGCGCTCAATTCACACGGTTAACCTGTCAGCTCGATTTCCATCCCAAAGGCAGCAACGAGCCAATTATTCAGAACATTTTTCCCAATCAGCAGTGGCGAACTGTGATGAATTTTGGGGTTGGCATGGACATCGGGCTAAATGGAAACCTCGAATGGAGTGCTGGGGTAGACAGCACTTGGCTAGGTGAACTTACAAACTTGCTTCCGGGTGAGCTAAAAACAAATGCAGCAAATAAGAATGAACTTAAAGCATTTATGGTGATGCCTGAATATAAATACGAACTGAGTCATGCTGAGATTACTGCCGTAGGTGACGGGAGTTCCACTTGTTATTGGCGCATCCAAGACGAGGAAATTCAAAAAGTCGGAACAGCAAAATTTGCAGTAGTTTTCAAAGTGCCTAAAGGAACAGAATCGATTAATTTGCGAGGTATTGCCTGGGCCGAACCCAATATGAAGTGGCTGACTGCCGATGTGCGTGATGTGTTTAGCGAATTATCAGATCGCTTCAAGAATCTACTGCGGCGTAAAGATGAAGCTGCGATTCATTTGGCTCGAATTGCAAATGAAGAATGGTCGCTAATTCTACCAAAGGCAACTACTAAAGGCTAGGAAATCAGGTAGCTGTTCACTATTTTATAATAATAATCAATGACAAAATCTTACTGGAATTATCGCATTTGTGTTGCTAACTACAACCGCGTGCAGGTACAAAAATGGAATGATAAATATCAATCATTAGGTGAACCATCTGGAATATTCCGATATCAAGATAAGCGAGCAGAGATTACACCAATGCTAGCAACTGCACGCAATGATGAGTTGCAGAACTCCAGTCAGACACGAGCGATCGGAGAAGTTTTGTTTGAGATCCTATTTGATGATGCACTGCTCCATGATTTTGTGGATTTTTATCATCGGGTTGTGCAGCAGGAAAAGCAACTGTTGCGAGTAGAATTGGACATTGACGAACAGGGAATGCCTGAGATTGCTGCACTTCCTTGGGAGTTCATGTGCGTGCCTACACGGGCAAATTTAGGCACGATTTGGCTCGGAACGGTTTCACATTTGGCATTCTCTCGCCGTCGATCGCAATGGATTGCACCCCCTCCAATTCAGTTACAAAAAGATGAAAAGCTGAGGATTGCGCTGGCGATTTCTGCACCTGAAGATTTGTCTCCAGTCGCTTACGAACCCGTGCAAGAGGCTTTGGAAAAACTGGCTATCGAACTAGCAGAGCGAGTAGAGTTATTGCCAATCCTCAAGTCAGCCAATCCTGAAACGATGAATGCAGTGTTGGTAAAAAAACCGCATATTCTCCACTTTATCGGTCACGGGCGTTTGGTAAACGAAAATAATCGGGAAATAGGGCAAATTGCGTTCGTTGACCCAGAGTTTCAGGAAGCAAGGTGGGTTGATGCCGATTACTTCAGTGAACTGTTTAATCAACACCGACCTGGTGTAGTGATGCTGCAAGCTTGTGAAGGAGGAAAGTTGTCTGAATCCCAGGCTTTTGTAGGTGTGGCCTCCAGGGTAGTTCAGCAAAATATTTCCGTGGTTGTAGCAATGCAGTATGAAGTGACTAACAGTACAGCCTGTCGATTTTCTCGCCACTTTTATCAACAGTTAGTGCAAGGAGATCCGGTCGATATTGCCGCTCAATATGGACGACGGGCGATCGCTCTGGGCCCAATGGAATATCGGAAACGGGATTTTGCTACCCCTGTCATCTTTATGCGCGTGCAAGATGGCTATCTATTCAAACGTGACGATAAATCGAACAACAGTAACAATCTAGAAGAGTTTCCAACCCAGTTACAAGTCACTAGACAGCAGCAGAAATTACCTATAATTTCTATTCCCAGGCAAGGGATAGAGGGTTTGGAGGAACAACAAAATACCAAGTTGATTATCCCATCAATTCCTGGAACTCAAGCCTTTAAATTTATAACTGTGACAATAGATGCTCAAGGTAAAGAGATTAATAGTTATCTAAAGCAGACTCAATGCCTTATCCAAGATTTAGGGAATGGGGTGATGTTAGAAATGGTTGTTATTCCGGGAGGAGAATTTTTAATGGGTTCATCGGAATCTAAAGGCAAACGATACGCTAATGAAAGACCTCAACATTCAGTTACAGTTAAACCATTTCTGATGAGTAAGACACCAATTACACAAGCACAATGGAGAGAAATTGCTTGTTTAAAATACGAAGTAAATCAAAAGCTCAAACTTCGTCCGTCAAACTTGGGAGGAAAAAAACATCCAGTTACTAACGTTTCTTGGTATGATGCGATTGAGTTTTGCGATCGCTTATCTAAAAACACAGGTCATGAGTATCGTCTTCCTAGCGAAGCAGAATGGGAATACGCCTGTCGTGCTGGAACTACAACCCCTTTTCACTTTGGCGAAACGATTACTAGCAACTTAGCTAATTACGATTGTGGCTATCTCTATGCCTCTGAATCTAAAGGTATTTATCGTGAAAAAACTAATGCAGTAGATAGCTTTCAAGTAGCGAATTCCTTTGGACTATTTGATATGCATGGCAACGTATTGGAATGGTGTTTAGATCTCTGGCATGAAAGTTATGATGGTGCACCTACCAATGAAGATGAATGGCTAGATGGTAGTGATAATCAAATTCGTGTAATCCGTGGTGGTTCGTGGCGCAATGAACCCCTACTATGTCGGTCTGCTAGTCGCTGGTACAATAATACCAACAAACCATCTCAAAATATTGGTTTCAGGATTGTTCGGTCTTTATAGCTGACTATATTCCAATCTGTTTTTATGTCGTCACTATTCCTAAGCTATCTCATCTTCATCTATATATGCGTCGATTAAGGTTGTATCATGGGACTTGTTTTGTTCCGCTGCTTTAGTTCTGTGGTATTCGTAGGCTTGAGGTACTCTTTCAAATTTTTCAATCGTCAAAGTCACAGTCTCTAGATAAATATCAATTTCTTGTACAACTTGCTCAATTTCATTGAATGAAACCTTGAAAAACTCTCTCCTTTCATTTTCTACATTCACTCTTCTATCATTAAACTGCTGATGTAAATGCTTTAATGCTTTTGAAGCATCGTCAGCAAAAATCTTATAGTGAACATCAAAGGGGAATGGCAGGTAAGGATTCATTGTTCTGATATATACATCTGGGTCACTATTCTTCGTCATAAATATCCTATATACATCTCGTCCAAGAGAACCAATATTTGAAATTACATAAATGTAACCAGACTTGAGCATTTTGGAATATGAAATAACTTTTTCTTTAGCTTTTTCTTTATCTGTTTGAGCTTGAAAAATCCCCTCTTTAAGATATTTACTTTGACTCTCATATTCTTCTGGCTGTAAACCAGCCACTTTTTTCTTTTCTAAACCTACAAGCTCTTCTTGATATTGCCTTTCTCTTTGCTCAGCTTCTTCAGCTTCTTGTTGCGCCTTTTCGATTTTAATGCGGTCTTGTTTTTCTTGTGCTATCTGTTCTTTGATTTCTCTTTTTCTTGCTTTCTCTTTCTCTTTTATATATTCTAATTCATACTCGATATCTAGCTGTCTCAATTTAAGACTTAAATACTCTTCGGAAATCCTACAGTCTATTTTTTGCAAATACCTATTAATCTTGTCACAATAGTTATTGATCTTCGTCTTTAAATTGTTAACGTTTTTATAGGTAAGTTCTTTGCCAACATACTTGCACTGTTCTTCAAATACAAACTCTATCATTTTTAAGAGATTTTCTATCATTCTTTTTCCTTCATTCTTTCCTTGTCTACCTTCTCCTATACTCCACGGAGTATTAGAAACAAAAGCTTCGTTATTGCGTTGCATTGTTCGCTGTTTTTTTTCAATTTCTCCTAATTGTTGTAGATAATCCCCAGACTTGATAAAATCATATTTTGGTTCGTAAGCCTCTATCGATATCAAATACTCTTTAGCCTCAACTTCACGCAGTTTAGATTGTAAGTTTTTGATAGATGTTCTTATGGCTTCCTGTTGTACATCCAGTTCTTGTAGCTCGTTTTGTTTTAACTGAATGTTTGAATCTAGTTGCTTTTCAGTCTCTTCCCTGGAAGTTAAACTCTGATACTTATTCAGATCCTGTCTAAACGAATTCCGCTCGTGTCGCATTTGGATCAACGTTCTAACCAGGTAGATTAATAATATACCAACCAAGGCTGCTATTGTTAACAGAAGAGATGTTGACAACATTTGACTCAATATTTTTACTTATGCGTTCTTAACCTAGTTTACAGGATATTCAGTGCTGTGGCAAGCGGTACAGATAGGCGATCGCATTTACCAATCTTGGCATGGTATAGTACCCATCTTCGATTCGCACCGACAAGTCATGAAAACAGACACCATTTTCTACAGCCTGTTTCAGGAATTTCCCAGCTTCTTCTTTGAACTGATCGATCGCCCTCCAGACGAAGCCGCCGCCTATGAATTCACCTCCCGCGAAATCAAACAACTGGCATTCCGCATCGATGGGTTATTTCTGCCCACAACCGAAGCACCGGAAAAACCATTTTACTTGGCGGAGGTTCAGTTTCAACCCGATCCCGACTTGTACTATCGCATCTTTGGCGAACTCTTTCTCTATCTGCGACAATACAAACCCCTCAATCCTTGGCGCGTCGTTGTCGTCTATCCCAGCCGCCGCATCGAACACGAACAGATGCTGCAATTTCAGGAACTCTTAACCAGTCAGCGGGTGCAACGGATTTACCTCGATGAATTGCCAGAAGCCGCCGATCGATCGCTGGGAGTGAAAATTGTTAAACTGGTAATCGAGCCAGCAGAGACAGCGGCAGAGCAAGCACGGCAGTCGATCGCAATGGCCCGCCAACAGTTGTCCGATCCCACCGTTCTACGCGATTTAATCAGCCTCATCGAAACAATTATTGTCTACAAACTCCCCCAAAAAAGCCGCGAGGAAATTGCCACCATGTTGAATTTAAGCGAACTCAGACAAACCCGATTTTATCAGGAAGTCAAGCAAGAAGGTTTAGAAGAAGGACTCGAACAAGGACTCGAACAAGGTGAGCAGCAGGCGAAGTTAGAAGCCATTCGTCGGATGATCGCGTTTGGAATGAATTTAGAGACGATCGCACAATTATTAGATTTGTCTCTAGAATTTGTGCGGCAAACAATTCACAAAATCCAACGGGAATCGATGTCGCTTCCCGAACAAAAGATTGACTCATTGATCGAACTATTAACTCAGCAGCGATCGCTCTTCTCTCCCGCACAATTAACTGAACTAGCACAGCTAATTGAACCTTTATCTGATGACAGCGATGTTCTTGCAGAAGCGATTTCACTCTGGGCTGAAAATTACCCTGCAATTGGGGAAGCTCAATCGAAACTGCTCGAACCATTGCGGCCGCTCGCCAAAGCATCAGAAATAGCAGCAGTCAGTCCAGAAAGTAGCGAATCTCAAATAGGCGATCGCCTCAACAAACAAGCTCTCAAAAATGCCATTTTATTGTAGCGCGACATTCGATATATTGTAGGGACACGGCACGTGCAGTCTCCTAATTTCTAAAAAACAGAATAGTCAGAACCCCGACTTATTCAAGAAGTCGGGGTTCTGACAGTGAAAAAATTGAGATTAATTTCTGGTTTATTCGGCGGGAGTTAGGGAAACTAACAGGGTAATTTTGTCAACGCCGATCACATAAACAGTATCTCCGGGTGTGAGGGTGATTTGGCGATCGCACCGTGCGGGCCACCAGCTACCTTGAAAGCGGACGCGACCTGTTTGATTCGGGTAAATAGATTCATCGACGACGGCTTCTTCGTTGAAATAAACAAAATTGGTGTTGATGTAGTTGTCCATTAACATATTGTTTTCTGTGCTGTAGGTGTGAATAGAAAAAATAGAACCGAAAGCTTTTGCTAAGTTGAACATTTCTCTTACTCCTGTTGTGTTAATAATATATATGGAAGTTTAATCGCCTGTTTCTGCTATTTCAAAGGTTGCATTTCCTGGTTATTCATCCTCTGATTTAGTCGGCGGGAGTGAGGGAAACTAACAGAGTGATGTTGTCAACGCCGATGACATAAACAGTATCTCCGGGTGTGAGGGTGATTTGGCGATCGCACCGTGCGGGCCACCAGCTACCTTGGAAGCGGACGCGACCTGTTTGATTCGGGTAAATCGATTCATCGACGACTGCTTCTTCGTTGAAGTAGACAAAATTGGTGTTGATGTAATTTTTGATTAACAGATTGTTAGCTGTGGTGTATCCTTGAGTGGAGAAGATAGAGCCGAAAGCTTTTACTACGTTGAACATGATATTTACTCCTGTTGTTTTAAAATATATCGAAGTTTAATCGCCTGTTTCTGCTATTTAAAAGGTCGCATTTCCTGGTTGTTGATGCTGTGATTTAGTCTTAGTCGGCGGGAACGAGGGAAACTAACAGAGTGATGCTGTCAACGCCGACGACATAAACGGTGTCTCCGGGTGTGAGAGTGATTTGGCGATCGCACCGTGCGGGCCACCAGCTACCTTGGAAGCGGACGCGACCTGTTTGATTCGGGTAAATCGATTCATCGACGACTGCTTCTTCGTTGAAGTAGTTAAAATTGGTGTTGACGTAGTTTTTGATTAACAGATTGTTGGCTGTGGTGTATCCTTGAGTGGAGAAGATAGAGCCGAAAGCTTTTACTACGTTAAACATGATATTGACTCCTGTTGTGTTACAATAAATGGATGTGTAATTGTCTGTTTTTGCTAGTTGAGAGGCTGCATTGACTCGGTTGAGATTGATTGCTTGCCCTGTTATTTCATTGTTCTTGTCTTGCGTCGTTTTATCCGGAACGAAGGCAAAGAATTTTTGAAATGTTGGAGGGATTTGAGAAGCGGTTGCGGGAGTTTAAATTCGGTAATTCCGAGGTATTGAATTAACGATTTAGTGGTTGAGCGGTTGGTGGGATTTACCTCAAGGGTAGATGTGGTTATCTACACTAGCGATTGGCTGATTCCGCATTACTGCTGTTGTGAAGATGTTTTATTTTTGGGCTTGATTTTTTGGCTCGGTTGTGACTCGTTTGCTTTACACTTACTAATTTCGCAGGAGTCGAAAGTGTTTGGTGCGATCGCCAGTCCACTTTTATCGTCTGGTACTGGCACAGGACACTCGCGAACCCTAAAACAACGATTCATCAAGAGTTTCAGCCTAACGATCTGGCTGGTAGCTGTGCCAGTTGACCAATGTGGACTACCGTTGGCTGTGAATCCTGAGTTTACGCAATCTCTCCAGCCCAATCCGGAACATCCATAAATAGGTAGCGCGTGACTCCCGCGATCGGTAAAATAGCCGTTACAGGTTCGTAGTAAGGACTTCAGTCCGTTCTAGTATAAGGTTCGTAGTAAGGACTTCAGTCCGTCCTAATCCAAGGTTCGTAGTAAGGACTTCAGTCCGTTCCGATCCGAGTACAGGTTCGTAGTAAGGACTTCAGTCCGTTCCGATCCGAGTACAGGTTCGTAGTAAGGACTTCAGTCCGTTCCGATCCGAGTACAGGTTCGTAGTAAGGACTTCAGTCCGTCCTAATCCAAGGTTCGTAGTAAGGACTTCAGTCCGTTCCGATCGCATAAAGACTCAAATCAGCCCCGGAAGCATAATCTGTATATGTAGAGTGCACAGTAAGTACGAACAGCGAATCCTATGAGTAGCCTACAAAACCACTTTTTAGCCTGAACCCTGTAATTGCAATTATTCAACAGATCAAACTTAAAATCAATTCATAAATTCAGAATCTCAAACTCATAAAAGTCATAATGATCGAGAACCTGCTTGATACTGCATAATTGTTACAGGAACTTTGAATAAAGTTTTAGCTAATTGAGACAAACCGAACTTAAATTTCAGAGACTGCGGCAAATCTTGCACAGAAACTTCCACAAACCCAAACCGAGTATAAAATGATGCGAGTCGCTTTCCCAGACATTCTAAATATAGGGGTTCTGTAGCCTGTTGAATGAGATATTTTGTGAGATAGCTTCCCAAACCGCGATCGCGCCAATCCTGCGCCACCACCAAACTACCCAACTCCTGCGCGCCCGCAAACTTCCGCAACTGCCCGCAAGCCGCCAATTTCCCGTCACAGTCGATCGCCCAAAATTGCTCCCAGCGCAACTGAGTCGGATCGAGTTTGGCACTCCAAACTAACCCTCTAATTGATTTGATATCTTGTTCAGAGGCGGGGCGTAGAACGCATTCTGGGGGTAAGGAAACAGAACTTGCAATCATGAGTTATAGCTGGAAACTACAGCAGCGATCCGTTTGAAAATGCGAAAAACTTCGTAAAGTTCGTTTCCGGGATTCCGAAGATCAAAAAGCTTAGACAAAGCATACTGCGGTGTATCTTGTTTCGTAACTTTGATGAATCGAAAACTGCTACCATTGGTCAGCAGCCCAAAAGTTGGTTGTTCTGAATTTGGGTCAGTCAGCATATAAAATAGTGATTGAGGAAGTCCAGCTTCAACCGAGTATTGCGATCGCTTGGCTTCGATAGCTACAACCCAAAAAGATTGCAGCAATAGCAGCACATCTATGCTGCCCCTCACAATTGTATCTTCATCTTCGACAATCAGTTCAACAGATTTTTCGCATTCTATGTGAAAGGGAGTCAGGAAAAAATCTGCTACAAATAGCAAAGGAGCTAGTACCACCATTTTTACAGTATCTTCGATAAAAGTATATGAGGTACTGTTGATATAGCCTGCTTTTATCTTGTCGAGCGATCGCTTTTCGGAGTCTGCTATTTCAGGCAAATCATCAATCCATTCTCTAAAAAATTGCTCGTCTTCGCACAACTGTAAATTAAATTTAGTTTGAACATCACCCAATGTCAGTGTTTTTGCTTGAATGCTTTGTGTCATAGTTTTCAGTAGTTATGTGCGACTTGTAACTTATTGTAGCATATCAATTGGCGATCGCCCCCAGCAACATTTCCGCACCAAACCGCACCGGATCGGTACAAAGCAATCCCGTGTCTGCTTGAATTCCGGCGATCGCTAACAGCGCCTCTGCGTCAGTTAAGTGATGAGTATTAAGAGCGATCGCACTTACTTTAGCCCCGACAAAAGCACCCGCAGCAGCGGCAACAATTTCGTACAATTCAACCACTTTCGACAAACTCGGAATCGATACATGGGGGTGATTGCGAATGTGAGTTTGTCCGGCTCTGTGCGCTAAAATTAAGTGAGTTGGCTGCGTACCCCGCAACAGTGGCAGAGTCGCCGTCGAACCAGGATGCAATAGCGAACCTTGCCCTTCTACGTGCAGAATATCGCATTCCGAACCCATTTTTAGCACCGCTTGTTCAACAGCACCGGCGGCGAAATCCACTCGCACTGCATCTAATGCAATGCCTTCATTTCCCAGCATTAAACCCGTTTGTCCGGTTGCTAAAAATTTGGAACGCAAACCCCGCCGCAAGCAACTACGATTGAGTTCCAAACTGCTTGACATTTTGCCAACACTCATATCTGTACCGACGGTTAACACGCGGCGACAGCTTAACTTAGCCGCGGCCGCAGAGGCGATCGCCCCCACAGACTTTGGTTCCTGACGCACGTCCCAAATCCATTGATTTTCGGCTAACGGAACCGCGATCAAAGGTGCAAGTTTCGCGTGCAAACCATTGACAACCGACAAACCTGCTGCTACGGCTTGATTAATTTCTGGCAACCATTCCGGCGGCAAAACACCGCCCGAAGGAGCGATACCAATTAGCAGAATATCCGGTGTAAATTGCAGTGCTTCTGCAACGGAAGCAACTATCGGCACTTGTTGGGGAATGCCAGTTAATTCAGACAAAGATTGTCCTGTACATTGGCGGTCAATTACTGCTACAATTTGTGCTTCGCTGTAGCGTAAAAAGGCTAAACCTGTTTTGCCAGAAGTACCGAGAATACCTTCGTGCAGCAAGATAGAAACTTTGCCATTTTTGATGGGATAGCTTTTAGTCATTGGTTCACTTTTTAGATGGGCGATTTTAGATTTTAGATGGGAGCTAAAATCTAAAATCGATTGGGTGTTAGCTGTGATTTGGGTTCAGGCTAAGATCATTCGGATCTTCTCCCAATTCTCGCAATCTCGCCTCTAGTCGCGAGGCTCGCTGTTGAGCAGCTTCTGCTTGCTGTTGAGCAGCTTCTTCAGGTAACAGAATTAGATTGCCAGACTCGTTATAGAAACGCGCCCAGACTGCTGTTTCTCGATCGACAATTCCTTCCCAAGTACCCAACCAAAAACCTAAAGTTTGACTCCACAGCCAACCCCGCTCGTTAGGTACTAATGGTTGATAGCGTTGATTATTATCTAAATGCCATCCCCGCAAAGAATTCGGATCGAAAGGATCGAAAATAAAGTAATCAGGCGTTCTAAAAACCTGCTCGTAAATATCCTTTTTGATACCTGTATCTACATTAGCAGTGGCAGGCGACATTAATTCCACAATGACATCCGGGTAACGTCCGTTTTCTTCCCAAACTACCCAACCCTGTCGGGAAGTATTGCCGTCAACACCCAACACAGCGAAAAAATCCGGGCCTCGAAAATCCCGATTACAAACCTGTTGAGTGCTGAAGTAAATAAACATATTGCCACCGACAAAAAAATCGTTCCGGTGAGCTAAACCTTGTTCTGCGGAACGAATTAAAACATTCATTGCTATGCGGTGGCGGTTGCTTTCCATTTCTGCCGCATCATCAAAAATTAAATCAGTCGGTGGCTTATGTTGTTCATAAAAAAGCTGTGCTTCTCTATCAATTTGCCCTGCAAGTGATTCAAGTGATATCATAGCATCTCTCGTTCATTTTTAGCGATACCTTTATTCTACAATGTCAATTCGCTGCACTCCCAATCCCGATCGCCCGTTTGGTAGCAAACACCCATTTTCAACGACTGCACCCGTGAAAGGATCGTCAATTAAATTCAAGTGACTGTCCAAATCCAGGTAATCAGCGAGGGGCGAAAGTTGTGCGGCTGCGGTATTGGCGATCGCACTATCGGAATAGCAGCCGAACATTACTTGCAAATTGCACGCTTTTGCAGTGTGAATCATCCGCATGGCTTCTGTTAATCCGCCGGATTTCATCATTTTGATATTGATGCCGTGGACGCAATGTGCTAACTTGGGTATATCCGAACTGTCAAAGCAACTTTCATCAGCAAAGATTGGCAACGCTGACTGACGATATAGTTCTGAAAATTCAACTAAATCTGCAACTGGTAATAGCGGTTGTTCGACATATTTAATGTTATATTGTTCCAGCCAGCGACACATTTTTACAGCATCTTTTAAACTCCAACCGCCGTTAGCATCAACACTGATTTGAACGTTAGTCGGCGCTTCGTCTAATACAGCGATGAACATAGCTTTATCGGCTTCGATTCCTTCGGGATTGCCCAATTTAATTTTGACAGCGCGGTATTTGATACTTGCCGGATCTGTCGCATCTTTGCCAAACCAATGGCGCACTCTGTCTCTGGCACCAGATGGCGAATTTATGCCGATGGTGACAGATGTGGGGACAATGCGCGATCGATCTAATCCCCACATTTTCCACAGCGGCAAGCCTGCTTTTTTGCCCAGCCAGTCGTGCATTGCCATGTCGATGCCGGCGCGGGCGGCCGAGGGTAGCTCGACCTCTGTGAAGATTTGTTCGACTTTTTGGCGATCGCACGGAGTAAACTTTTCTAACAGGGGTACAACTTCCTGCAATGCAGTTAGCAAACTTTGGGTAGTTTGGGGCTTACAACCTGTGGAAAACGGCGAAGCTTCTCCCCAACCTTCGACGCCTTCGTGCGTTAATTTTACCCACAAATTCGTACTTTGGGCTGTAGTACCGCGGCTGATGGTAAGCGCAAACCGCTTGCGGAGAGTGAAAGTTTCTATTTGAATCTGCATGATGAGTTATAAACAGTGGGTTGTAGAGTTACAAAATAATTTCAGTTGTGACATTTTACTAAAAAATCGCGATTTATCCAACGGCTAATTGTAAATTGTGGCATAATTATAGGTAGGAAAGGTACGCAGTATACAGCCTACATCAGCCATAAAATATTATGACTATTTACTTTTACAGTACGCGGAGTGAATACGGTAGTTTCTCTAACTTTTCCCG
Organism: Microcoleus sp. bin38.metabat.b11b12b14.051; assembly: GCF_013299165.1. Classification (NCBI taxonomy): domain Bacteria; kingdom Bacillati; phylum Cyanobacteriota; class Cyanophyceae; order Oscillatoriales; family Microcoleaceae; genus Microcoleus; species Microcoleus sp. bin38.metabat.b11b12b14.051. Next base: position 14,720 of record NZ_JAAFKD010000043.1, on the reverse strand, counting down.
TCACGGATTCGAGTTAGACGGAGAATACTGGCCGACTACCGAGCATTATTTTCAAGCACAAAAGTTTCCCGAAACGGAATACTGCGACCAAATTCGCCAAGCAAAAACGCCGAAAGATGCCGCCAAAATGGGGCGCGAGCGCTCTCGTCCCCTGCGCCAAGATTGGGAACAGGTAAAAGATGATATCATGCGAAAAGCCGTACTGTGCAAATTTGAAACTCATGCCGATATCCGCGAAATCTTACTCGCTACTGGCGATGAGGAAATAGTCGAAAATGCACCCGGAGATTATTATTGGGGTTGCGGCAAAGATGGCAGCGGCAAAAATATGTTGGGAAAGATTTTAATGGAAGTGCGAGAGATTTTGCGAAAAGGTACGTAGCTTTTCAGTTGACTGTTGACTGTTGACTGTTGACTGTTGACTGTTGACTGTTGACTGTTGACTGTTGACTGTTGACTGTTGACTGTTGACTGTTGACTGTTGACTGTTGACTGTTGACTGTTGACTGTTGACTGTTGAGGGCTATCTCTGGATAAAAGGAAGAGGATTGAAACGGGTGCATCTCACTTTGGCAAATATGTTTGTAGGGGCGAAGCATGACCGCAGTCAATATGGGATTATAACTAATAACTTATATGCGGTCATGCTTCGCCCTCTTCAAAAGTGAGATGCACCCATTGAAACAGTGAATAATTCTGTTGTATATCATGCGTGAAAAAACATTGCTACAATAAAAAATAGAGGTTTTTATCTGTAGGGAAACGGCACTGCCGTATCCGGCAATTTATGATGATGACAGATAACTGATATATGCTTAATAAGCGTATCAACAATTTGTCAAAATCGTATTATTCCCTAAAGTGATAAAGCTTTCAACCCATTCTTAATGGAAAAAAAAATAATTGCATTTTTTGCTAAGCACCAATTGTAAATGATAAAGCAGGACTTAATTAATTCTAAGTCCTGCAATGCTGCTCAGCGATAGTTTCCTCAATTTTATTAAACAAGGTGACTCAAACAATCCGCCTGACAAAGTGTCAAATTTTGTGTCAATCTCCTCAGGCTGTTCTAGTAGAGGGTTTAGCCTCTCCTTGGAGACTGCGAAGCAGGGGAAACGGTAAAAACCCTGCACCACTTTTGGGTTTGAACAACTATTGTCAACCGGAATTAACTTTTATTGTCGCAAGTACAGCATTGTTGACCAGTCGCCTCCCGGACACCGTTCTCCTTAGGTTGGCGATTCACAAGTTACACAGCAAAATACCTGTTCTGGTTAAGGTTTGTTTTTGATTTATGCTGTATGTTTCTATTCTGTGCGATTTCTATAAATTGTCACCTATTGTACAGAATTCTTAACACTTTTTCGTTCTAAAACCTGCTTTATCTACTTTTGGTAAAGGATCGATCGCACTTTTGGAATCCTCCCTCAGACTTAAGTATGGGGAGTGTAGCTTAAGTCAGTTTCAAACGAATTATCAGATTGCTTACCAGAAAGAATTGGTTTAAAGCCGGAACTCTTAAAGGCGAGAAATTAAAAGAAAACTATTGATTAGTCTAATCCTCTTCCTTTTAGCTAGAGGTCACACTCATTTGTCAACTGTCAATTGTCAACTGTCAATTGTCAACTGAATCAATGCTTACCGTTAAGATGTTTGAGTTATTTCGCTACATTCGTGCCAATTTGCCGCAGTTGCTGTTGAATTCTGTTGAATTCTTTTTGTTCTTCGCTTAGTAAAGAATTGTCGATCGGCGATCGCATATCCCACTGCAACTCAGACAATAAAAGCAAACATCCGGCCATAATTATGCCTGTGGTTAGATATTGCCAAGGCGCAACTAAGGTTAAGAGAGGTATGCTAAATAAATGAGTTAGCCCGATCGCGATAAAAGCACGCGATCGCAAACCGAGCCCAGTACAAAAATAGCCGATCGCGCTCAACCCCAACCACAAATCGCACAGATGTAGCAACCAAAATCCCCAACCCGCAAAAATACTGCAATCTGTCACAACCAAACCAGAAATCATCAAAATCGCCCAAGAGTAAAGAATCCAGCTAACACGCTCGACTTTTACCCAAAACAAAGTCAAAACCGCCATTATCCCAGTGCCAATTAGAGTCACTGTTGACCACAGAATCGCCTGAAAGCTCCAACTCAGGGGGACAAACTGAGCCGTAAAAAAAATCCCCGCCGTCACCAAACCCCAAACCAAAAAAGTTTGGTCGATGCGGGTATAAAATCGTGAGAAAGGAGTGATATTTCCAATTTGCCAGTGGAGGCGCAAGAGGCCTTCGAGGTCTTGTACATCGAGATGTTCTTGTTTGCAGCGGATTAGGGGTTCGGAGGCGTTGAAGAAGGTCATCCGGTATGAGGGGGGAGAGATATTAAGTTTCGCGTATTGTAACAAAACTTCAAGAAGATTTTGCAGATTTTATATCCTTTTTTCTCGTTCCCTGGCTCTGCCTGTGGAGGTAGATCCAAAAAAAGATTTGGACGGGCAAGATGCCCATGCCACGAGAGTTTGATTGATTTTGTGTGTCTAGCCAGAATATACGTCAGATTTGACGTACAATGAAAACAACGTATATTATAAGAATATAATTAAGGAGAGAATATGAAAGCAAATCCAGGCGGAGAAATTGCCCCAGCAGAAGTCATGGGCAGAGACAAGCTCATCTGTGATTTATGGGGGATTTTAGAGCAGCAAAGTGTTATATTGAGTGCCGAGCGGCGGATGGGGAAAACGTCGGTAATTAAGAAAATGCGATCGGAAGCTACGGCAGATAAGTTGCCGATTTATCGTGACTTGGAAAATGTGCGATCGCCCTTAGAATTTGTCGAGACAGTTTTTAAGGATGTCGAAGAATATTTAAGCCGTTTTAAGAGCACCGCCAAGAAAACTCGCGCATTCCTCACTCAACTGGGAGGTACAGAATTTAGTGGTTTCAAGTTGCCGGAGATTGCCGCCCCGCACTGGAAAGCTTTGCTAACTCAAACTATAGCTGATTTGGTCGAGAATCAAGATCGAACAGTCATTTTGTTTTGGGATGAAGTGCCGTATATGCTGCACAATATCGGCGATGCAGCGGCGATGGAATTGCTCGATACTTTGCGATCGATCCGGCAGATGTACCCGGCAGTTAGAATGGTTTATACAGGTTCGATCGGCTTGCATCATGTGCTGAATGATCTCAGAAAAGCGGGCTATAAAAACGAGCCGACTAACGATATGTACGTTCAAGATGTGCCGCCACTATCTGTAAAAGATGCAACTAACTTAGCTCGCAAATTGCTTGACGGCGAAAATATTTCCACACCCGATATTCAAGGAAGTGCTGTTTTTATCGCCGATGAATTAAGCAACATTCCTTTTTACATCCACCATTTAATTGTCAAACTTAAATTGCGCGGTGGATCGGGTGACATCCCAGCGATTAAGGAAATAATTGCTGATTGTTTGGATGACCCGCTGAATCCTTGGAAAATGGAACATTATCGAGACAGAATTGATAGTTACTACGATGAAAAACAGTGTCGTTATGCTCTGAATTTACTGGATACTTTGGTAGCTACTGATGGAGATTTATCCTTTAATGAGTTGTTTGACGGTATTAAGCAAGAGTCGGAAACTCAAGACAAGGAAATGGCGCGGAAAGTTGTCAGACTTTTGGAGCAAGATTACTATATTTATAAGAAAGATAGCAAATATCAATTCCGGTATCCGCTGATTCAAAAATACTGGAAATCCTTAAGATGTTGAACTGTTATCGTAGGGTGTGTCGCCTTGAAAAATCCCTAAATCAAATCGACAATTTCAGGGCGACGCACCTTACACATGGGTTGAAGAAAACAAACTCAAAACTCCTCTCATAATTTGTGTAGGGTGTGTCGCCTGCGATAAATCCTTAATTCAATCGACAATCTAATGGCGACGCACCTTACATAATGGTGCAGACAAAAAATGTAGTCAAATATGAGCTCTGTCAGGTGCGTCGCCCTGAGATTGTCGATATTTTTGAGAGATTTTCGAGGGCGACACACCCTACGGCTACTGTAGTTAAATATGAACTCTCTCAGGTGCGTCGCCCTGAGATTGTCGATATTTTTGAGAGATTTTCGAGGGCGACACACCCTACGGCTAAATAACCAACACAATTAATCCATGAAAAACACATTAATATCTCGATTTACTCCCAGCTTGATGGCACCAGAAACCCTCGAAGCCATCCTCGTACAGCGTCACACACTGGCAAACCATTTAGTAGAAAACATCCGCGAAAGCGCCCTCACACCCAACAAACATTATCAACTCCTAATCGGGCCGCGCGGCATTGGCAAAACTCACTTAGTATCTCTGATTTATCACCGCATTTCTAAGATGGAGGATTTGCAGGATAAATTGCTAATTGCATGGCTGAGGGAAGAAGAATATGGGATAGCATCTTTCTTAGATTTGTTGATTGCAATATTGCGCGCCATTGGTAAAGAATATCCCGCAGAATATCAAGCAAAGTTACACGATGCTGTCGAAGGGCTTTATGAGTTGTCGTCGGAGGATGCTGAATCTGTGGCGGCACAATTGTTGAGAGATTTTATGGGAAATCGCGTTTTGCTGTTGATTGTCGAAAATTTGGATGATGTATTTGGCGGGTTGGGCGATATTGGACAAAAGCAGTTTCGGGCTTATATTCAAAATTATGCGTTTTTGACTATCTTGGCAACTTCCCAAAGTTTGTTTGATGGTATTGAATCGCGCGACAAGCCTTTTTACGGCTTTTTTTATAGTCATACTTTAAAAGAATTAGAACTCGATGATGCTGTAAATTTGTTACATCAGATTGCTAGCTTGGAAGGGAAAAGCGAATTAGCATCTTTTATTCAAGATGCAGCGGGACGAGATCGGATTAAAGTTGTACATTTCCTTTCTGGCGGTAGTCCCCGGATTTATATGGTTTTCTCCGATTTTCTGGTGAATCGCGAATCTCTAAATAAACTTGTGGAAACATTTATGGCGATGCTGGACGATTTAACGCCGTATTACCAGGATCGGATGAAATATATCTCAAATCAGCAGCGCAAGATTGTTGATTTTTTGGCTGATTTGCGCCGCGCTGGCCCGGTGAAAGAAATTGCTAAACGCTGTTTTATCTCTCAGCAAACTGCATCAAGTCAACTGAAAGATTTGCGGCAAAAGGGTTATGTGAAAAGTGAAGAAATCGGGCGGGAGTCTTGGTACGAGTTGCGGGAACCGCTGATGCGTTTTTGTTTGGAAGTTAAGAAGCAGCGCAATGAACCGATTAGATTGTTGGTGGATTTTTTGCGGGTTTGGTATACGCGGCAAGAGTTGGAACAGCGATTGGGATTGAGGATGGCGGATGTTGATTTTGCGGACAAGGAAAGTCGTTTTGAGTATCGAGAAAATTTGCCACCGATTCCACCTGATGCTGTGATGGAACGAGAATATTATACGCGGGCGCTGGAGGCAATTGAGAATAATGAGGAAGATCCACGTTGTAAGGCTTATTTTGATGAAATTGAATATTGTCGCGAACAGAAAGATTATGTTTCGGCTTTAGCATATGCGGAAAAATTGGTAACAAGTCGTGGCGAGGCAAAGGATTGGTCAGAAAAGGGGCGATGTTTAAATAGGCTGGAACGCTATGATGAAGCTTTGGAGTGTTTAAATAAAGCGATCGAACTTGATTCTAATTATGCTATAGCTTGGCGTATCCGAGGCGATGTACTGGACGACCTCAAACGCTATGATGAAGCTGTAGAATCTTTAGACAAAGCTATTAAAATTGATCCAAATAATGCTTCATCATGGCGTATCCGAGGTTATGTACTCAGGAATCTAAAACGCTATGATGAAGCCTTAGCATCCTTCGATCGCGCGATCGAACTAGATGCCAATGATAAGTGGGCTTGGGCTAATCGAGGCAATGTACTCAACAACCTCAAACGCTATGATGAAGCCTTAGCATCCTTGGATAGGGCGATCGAACTAGATGCCAATTATAAGTGGGCTTGGGATAATCGAGGCAATTTACTCGAAAAGCTCAAACGCTATGATGAAGCCTTAGTATCCTTCGATCGCGCGATCGAACTTGATGCCAATGATCCGTATGCTTCGACACTTCGAGGCAATTTACTCGAAAAGCTCAAACGCTATGATGAAGCCTTAGTATCTTTCGATCGCGCGATCGAACTAGATGCCAATGATGAGTGGGCTTGGCGTAAACGAGGCGGTGTACTCAGCAACCTCGAACGCTACGATGAAGCCTTAGCATCTTACGATCGCGCGATCGAACTTGATGCCAATTATCAGTTGGCTTGGGCTAATCGAGGCGATATACTCAACAAGCTCAAACGCTATGAAGAAGCCTTAGTATCTTTAGATCGGGCACTCGAACTTGATGCCAACGATCCGTGGGCTTGGGCTTGGCGAGGTCATGTACTCAACAACCTCGAACGCTATGAAGAAGCCTTAGTCTCTTACGATCGCGCGATCGAACTTGATGCCAATGATGAGTGGGCTTGGTTTCATAGAGGCTGGACACTGGATAATCTCGGCCGTTATGAAGAAGCTTTAATCTCTTGTGATAAAGCGATCGCACTTGGAGATCAAGATTCATGTGTCTTCTTCAACCGTGCCATTGCCATTCTCGGATTGAATCGTTGGGATGAAGGCATCACCGCCTTAGAAGACGCATTTCAACGCCTCGAACCCGATCGTGAAGCAGATTCAGATGATGCCGAGTTAATTATCAGCAACCTGTTCGCGAACACGAACAATCCAACGATATCTCAGACTCGCATCACCAGCCTAATTGCAGTTTACGAAAAACACGAATATCTCTCAGTGTTAGGACAGGGAATCGTGCGAAACATCCCCGGGCTAATGTCAGAAATGGTCAGCGACAAAGCCGCCCGCACTTGGTTAGAATGGTGGCAAGAACAAACCAGCAACTACGAACAATTTCAAATTCCCATCCGCCTGCTGAATGCGGCTGTCCGCTATAAGGAAACTAAGGGCGATAGACGAGTTTTGCTAGAACTTCCCATTGAAGAACGCACTTTATTAGAACCGTTGGTGTCAACAAAATTAGAATAAGACCCGGCGGTTGAAACCGCGTCTACACAAACAAAACCCGCCTCCGCGGGTTGAAGACCGAACGGTTAAAATACGTTATTCTCTTCAGTCCGCGGAGGCGGACATTGTTTGTATAGCTGCGGTTTCAACCGCCGTCTTATTCCAAACATATTGTCTTATAAAATAGAGTAAAATAGAAATTGATGATACTAGCAAAGGACTCATCCCCATGACAGCAACAATTCCGACTAAAACCTCACCAGAAATCATCTACCCCGACAGCGACGGCCAACCCATGTCAGACAATACCAAACAGTTTGAACTAATTGTTACTATTCAAGGTGGAATAGATGCGTTATACAAAGATAATGAAAATGTCTTTGTAGCAGGTGACTTGCTGTGGTATCCAGTCGAAGGCAATAACAAAACTCGCCAAGCACCTGATACGATGGTAGTGTTTGGCAGACCGAAAGGTTACAGAGGTTCTTATCAACAATGGCTGGAAGACAATATCGCGCCGCAAGTTGTCTTTGAAATCATCTCCCCTGGCAACCGAATGGGAGCACTGTTTAAGCTGTTTCATTTCTACGAGGATTATGGAGTAGAAGAATATTATGTCTACGATCCAGAAGATAATGAGTTAATGGGTTGGCTGCGAACTGATGAAGAACTCAACTATATTGAATCAATCGAGGGTTGGGTGAGTCCGCGTTTGCAGATACGTTTTCAAACTGCATCGGGAGATTTGGAAATTTATCGGCCTGATGGACAGAAGTTTTTGTCCTATGTGGAGTTGTCAAGACAACAGGAATCTGTACAGCGACAAATGGAATTAACACAACAAAAAGCCGATCGCCTTTCTGACAAATTACGAGAAATGGGCATCAATCCAGAGGATATTTGAGGCCCTCGGCGATTGGAAATCGCGGCTACACAAACGATGTCCGCCTACGCGGACTGAAGAAAGGAAATTCAACCCGCGAAGGCGGGTTTTGTGTGTGTAGACGCGGTTTCAACCGCCGTCTCAACCGTCGGGTATTTGAATCACCTATAATAATTTGACATATAACCAGCCGCCATGCAAAATCCTCGTCAAATAGCCTTTCTCGCACTCCGCGAAGTCCACCGCCGAGGTGCATTCGCAGACGCCGCCCTCGATCGCACTTTTCGCAATTCCCAACTCAGCGACCTCGATCGCCGTTTAGTCACAGAGTTAGTGTACGGTAGCGTCAGGAGAATGCGATCGATCGACTTTATCATCGACAAACTAGCCACAAAGAAATCCTCCCAACAACCGCCGGATCTCCGCACCATCCTGCATTTAGGCCTATATCAACTCCAATATCTCAACCACATTCCCCCCTCCGCCGCCGTCAACACCACCGTTCAACTAGCCAAAGAAAACAAATTATCAGGACTCAGCAGTTTTGTCAACGGTTTGCTGCGACAATATATACGTTTAACCCCCCCAACCCCCCCTTACCAAGGGGGGGCTAAGAGCGAGCCTAATTCTGCTGCGCTACCTGAGACTTTCACCCCCCCAACCCCCCCTTACCAAGGGGGGGCTAAGAGCGAGCCTAATTCCCCTCAGCAACCAGAAACTCAAACTACATCCAATCCCCCCCCTTACCAAGGGGGGGCTAAGAGTGTTCCTAATTCCCCTCAGCAACCAGAGACTCAAACTACATCCAATCCCCCCCCTTACCAAGGGGGGGCTAGGGGGGGTTTGAATTCCCTCAATCCCCCCCCTTACCAAGGGGGGGCTAGGGGGGGTTTGAATTTCCTAACATTACCCGAAAATCGAATTGAACGCCTGGGAATTCTGCACAGCTTCCCCGACTGGCTAGTAGAATTGTGGAACGAACAAATAGGCGAAACCGAAACCGAACAACTCTGTGAATGGTTCAATCAATCCCCCACAATTCACCTCAGAATTAATCCTTTAAAAAGCTCGATCGCCCAAATCGAGGCCGCCTTCCAAGCCCAGAACATCTCCACCAGCAGAATCCCCCATTTACCCCAAGCATTAAGACTAAATTCTAGTACCGGCGCAATCCCAAACCTCCCCGGATATCGCGAAGGTTGGTGGACAATCCAAGATAGCAGCGCTCAATTAGTCACCCATTTACTCGATCCACAGCCCGGGGAAATTATTATCGATGCCTGCGCCGCGCCCGGAGGGAAAACTACTCACAGCGCTGAATTAATGCAGGATACAGGCACGATTTACGCCTGCGACAAAACCGCTAGTAGGCTTAAAAAAATTACTGAAAATGCCGATCGACTCCAGATGAAATCCATTAAAATTCATACCGGAGACAGCCGCCAATTCCCAGAATTTATCAACCTAGCAGACAGAGTATTATTAGACGCGCCTTGTTCCGGCCTCGGAACCCTTCACCGCCGCGCTGACGCCCGCTGGCGACACACGCCCGAAAATATTCAAGAACAATCGCAACTGCAATCGGAATTACTAGCAAATGTCGCGACATTTGTCAAGTCCGGCGGCGTTTTAGTTTACGCAACTTGCACGATTCATCCTTTGGAAAATGAACGAGTTGTGCGATCGTTCTTAGATACCAATCCTAACTGGAAAATCGAACCGCCAACCATTGATTTACCTGTACAGCCGTCAGCGGAAGGATGGGTGAAAGTTTGGCCGCACAAGCATCAAATGGATGGCTTTTTTATGGTGCGACTGAAACGAGATTAAACTGAAACGAGATTAAACAGAATTCAACCCGCGGAGGCGCGTGAGTGTTTGTGTAGACGCGGTTTCAACCGCCGTCTTCTTCTGGATGGCTTCTTTATGGTGAAGCTGAAACGAGATTAAGCAGAATTCAACCCGCGGAGGCGCGTGAGTGTTTGTGTAGACGCGGTTTCAACCGCCGTCTTCTTCTGGATGGCTTCTTTATGGTGAAGCTGAAACGAGATTAAGCAGAATTCAACCCGCGGAGGCGCGTGAGTGTTTGTGTAGACGCGGTTTCAACCGCCGTCTTCTTCTGGATGGCTTCTTTATGGTGAAGCTGAAACGAGATTAAGCAGAATTCAACCCGCGGAGGCGCGTGAGTGTTTGTGTAGACGCGGTTTCAACCGCCGTCTTCTTCTGGATGGCTTTTTTATGGTGAAGCTGAAACGAGATTAAGCAGAATTCAACCAATGCGCGTGAGTGTTTGTATAGACGCGGTTTCAACCGCCGTCTTTTTCTGGATGGCTTTTTTATGGTGCGACTGAAACGAGATTAAGCAGAATTCAACCCGCGGAGACGGGTTTGGTTTCTATAGACGCGGTTTCAACCGCCGTCTTCTTTAAGAGTTTAATATCTCGAATCTTGACTAGCAGGCTCTTGATAAGCCGGCTCTTGATAAACCGGTTCGCGACGCCTGGGTTCGGGATTGGGATTGTAAGGGACGATCGCCCCATCCTCATTGACAATCATTCCTCGAATAATCTCCTTGGGCTCCACGGGTTTGGCCTTAATACTGCCTTTGCGGCCCTCCAACTCAGGTAACTTGGGAAACTCCTGTACCGGCATTCCCTTGACAGCTTGACTCATAAAATCGCGCCAATTGTAAGCCGCAGTACCGCTAGTTCCCCCCGTCGGGTAATTGTCATCATTCCCCAGCCAAACGCCTGTCACTACCTGCGGAATGTAACCGATAAACCACAAATCCCGTACCTTTTCGGAAGTGCCAGTTTTGCCTGCTACAGCCCGATCGGCTAAAGAAGCAGGCCCGCCCGTACCACCAGTCACCACACCCTCCAACATCCAAGTAGTAATCGCGGCACTATCCTTATCCAAAACCCGCTTCGGTTTAAAGTTAGCCTTATAAATCACATCTCCGCGCTGATTAATCACCTTAGTAATGCCGTGGGCTTCAATAAAATTACCTTCCGACGCTAAAGTACCGTAAGCATTAGTTAATTCCAGCAAATTCACCTCAGACGAGCCCAAAGCCAGGGAATAAATCGGACTTAATTTAGACTTAATTCCCATATCCTTGGCTAATTTCATCGCCGGTTCAAACCCGACATCCATCAACACCTTCACAGCTACGACATTCACCGAACTCCTCAAAGCGTCAGAGATCGATCGCCAACCGCTAAACTTTTTACCATAATTATTCGGTTGATAGCCGTCAATAATAATTGGCGCATCTTCATAGCTGTCGTAAGGCGAAAAACCGGCCCCCATAGCCGCCGCATAAACCAACCCTTTAAAAGTCGAGCCTGGCTGCCGCAAAGCCTGCGTAGCGCGATTAAACTGGCTTTCCTTAAAACTTCCGCCACCGACTAGCGCCTTAACTTCCCCTGTTTTTGTTTCAATCGAAACCAAAGCCGCCTGTTCAAAACCCTGACGGCGGCCATCAACCTCGATCGCATCTTTAACCACCTGTTCCGCTATTTTCTGCCACTTCAAATCCACCGTCGTCTCGACAGTCAAACCGCCAGATTCCAAAGCATCCTTAGAAACATAGCGCGGCAATTCCTTGCGAATGTAACTAGCAAAATAAGGCGCGACTACTTTAAATCGCTTCGGTTGGCTTTGTTTCACCTTGAGAGGTTCCGCCTGCGCTTCCTTCGCCTGCGCTTCTGTAATTACCTTCGCTTCCTGCATTTGTTGCAGCACAGTATTGCGCCGTTGCTTAGCAAGATTTGGATTAACCAAAGGCGAATATTCGCTCGGCGCTGGTGGTAAACCCGCCAAAGTTGCCATCTCTGCCAAAGTTAATTTATCGACTGGTTTGCTAAAGAAAACCCAAGCCGCATCCGCCACCCCGTAAGCATCTGAACCCAAATAAACCAGATTTAAATATCTTTCTAAAACTTGTTCTTTAGTCAACTCCCGCTCTATTTTCTGAGCTAAAAGAGCTTCCCGAACCTTCCGCTTAATGCTTCTTTCTTGATTGAGAAAAACGACGCGGGCCAATTGTTGGGTAATTGTACTGCCACCCTGCACCAAATCTCTGGCTATCACATTAGAACCAATCGATCGCGCAATACCTTGATAATCGACCCCGCGATGTTCGTAAAAACGGCGGTCTTCTATGGAAATAAAAGCTTTCACCAACAGTTCTGGAATTTCCTTAAGTTTCAGCTTATCTCTAGTTGCCGGCCCCGACTGCAACAAAATCGTATTGTCTGCCGCCTTAATTGTTAGCGTTCCATCGCGGTTAAAAGCCGACAAATCGTTAACATCGGGTAAACCTTTGTCTAAGGTGTATAAAATCCACAAACCGTATATTAAAGCGCCACTTCCCAGACTGAGAATACCTAAAGCAATCCAAAATCTAGGGCGGCGGGAGAACCGTTTTTTAGTCTTTTTCTGCGGTTTGCTCTCTTCCTCCGGTGCAATACTTTCCTGTAGTTCAGTATTTATTTGTAGTTCGGTATTCTGCGGTGCGCTATTTTCCTGTAGTTGAGTATTTATTTGTAGTTCGGTGTTCTGCGGTGCGCTAATTTCCTGTATTTCAGTATTTGTTTGCAGTTCGGTGTTCTGCGGTGCGCTAATTTCCGGCACTACACTATCCGATTTTTCGGGTAATTTAGTTCCCAGCCCAGTCAATCCCGGCGGCAAAAGTCCTTTTCCTTTTGCTTGCAAGGAGGTAATTTGAGGTTCAATTTCCAACCAAGCGATTAAGCGCCTCAAACCTTCCCAATCGCGCTTGACTATCGGATATTCATCGTGTTCTGATTCGGAATATTCTGATGCTAATTCTGGCTCTTCTGGAGGTTCAGCATCTTCTGATACCACGTATTCCGATCGCGAATCCGTTGTCCGTGCAGACGATTCGGCCGGAGATGGCCGCGAGTTTAGCCCGGTACTATTGGCAGCATTTGGCGATTCTAGATCGGAATTACCGCCTGCTCCCTTAGTGACTTTGCTCAATTTATCCTTGATATTTGAGAAAAATTCTGCCACGTTCAGACCTTCAAACCTCATCAAGTCAGATTAAAAATTAAAAATTAAAAAAGCTAGCCTTCTTCAATTTTTAATTTTTAACTTGACATTTTTTTTTCAAGAAAACTGTGCGTAATCTTGAGTTATTTTTCTTTGAATCAAAAACTATTTAATTCAAAATTGACAACTCAAAATTCTTCTTAACCAGCATGGCCCAGTGCCAAACCCGCTACTAGCATACCCAACACCAGGAAAGGCTGAGCGCTTGCCTGATATTTAACATCATTTTCCAGGGGATTGCGTAAAAAGTACATATCCTGAAAAGTAATTTGGGGAACGATCAGCAGCAAGAGAATGACAGCGTAAAGGTTTTGGTGAATGCTGATCAGGTAGCCTGCAATCCCTGCTTGAAATATGTCGATCATCAACACGCAAATCCAGGCTGCGGTGTCGATGCCAAACATCACTGGCAAAGATTTTAACCCTAATTGGCGATCGCCCTCAACACTTTTGAAATCATTAACGATCGCAATCCCCAGCCCTGCCAAACTGTAAAACAGAGTCAAAACCATAATCGTGGGATCTAGTGTACCAAACAAAGCTTGACCTGCCCACCAAGGCAGAGCTATATAGCTAGCACCTAGAGCATAATTTCCCAACCAGCCATTCTGCTTGAGTTTCAGCGGTGGCGCCGAGTAGATGTAAGCTAAAAATGCGCCGCCGAGAGTCAAAACAGTCATGATGGGGAATTCATGACCCGCCCACAAGTCTAGAGCATAGGCTACCGCAATGCCTGCGGCTAATAATACCAAAATTTGCGTTACTACTTGGGGAATCGAGATGATACCGGAGGGAATTGGGCGGTAGGGCTCGTTAATGGCGTCGATGTCGCGATCGTAAAAATCGTTCAAAGTTTGAGTGTACCCAGCCAGCAGAGGCCCTGACATTAACATACAAGCGCAGGCGATCGCGAAATTCTCTAAATTCCAAACATAATTTCCCGAAGAAGCCGCCCCGCACACCACGCCCCACATCAGGGGAATCCAGGTAATCGGTTTCATCAATTGCAAGCGAATCTTCCAGATCGAAGTTTCCCCGCTAGCAGCCCCTTTCATACCCAACATTTGCCGAGTTTTGGCGCTGCGCTTGGAGGTAGCAGCGCTTGGAGGTGTGGGTTCTGGGGAGATTGGGGATGGAGGAGAGTCAGACATAATTTGATGTGAGCGGTACAGCTACTATTGTGTAGTTTGCGGTTTCAATAATAATTCTGATAGGATACCACTGATATTTAAGGCATCGTCTGGAAAACTGACCCTGGATTAGAGTTGATGCTAGAGAAAAATATGGGTTTTGCCAAAATATTTTAATATCATTATTTTGTGTAAATGTCAAGGGGATCAATAGTCACTTGACAGTTGACTGTACGGGAATCAAACTGTTTATCAAGAAAATGGGTCTAGCCTCCGAGCGGGTGTGTCGCCATTGTTAATCTCTCGGATGCGATCGCAAATCTGATGGCGACGCACCTTACACCACAAACAGTTGACAATCATCGAGTGAGTGTGTCGCCATTGTCATACCATTTTTATAAAGATGCAATAGAGATACAGGACAATTGGACATTGTAATTATCTCCTTGACCTTTTCATAAAACTCTATCATAACTTTAAAAAAATGGTATAAGGTTCGTAGTGTGGACTTTAGTCCGCTCTTATTGCGGACTA
>NZ_JAAFKD010000042.1 GCF_013299165.1 Microcoleus sp. bin38.metabat.b11b12b14.051 | reverse complement strand
AGCGATATTTGATGGATGCTACCTAGAAATTAGCTAGAAATTTATCACCTACACATTAAGCTAGCTCAACGGCTAGGATGAACTAAATAGGTTAAATACCTAGAATATATCTAGAAATCTGGTTAGTGATGGCTGAAATTATTGGTAAATCGTTAAATGCGCTCTTTGTGAAAATCTTGAATAAAGTCTTTTGCCCAATAGTTATTATTAACGTCGGAAAAAGCTGTTTGAGCAAAAGCAGGCATGGGAGCGAGCATCTGCGCTGCGCTTGGGGCAACGGTTGCCAATGTTAATATAACAGATGTGCCGAATTTAATGCGTTGAAATACTGACATTTTTGATACTCCAATTTCCACAAGTTTTTTATTGAGAAAAAAGCAAGCCTTTGTCCGGCTATTTATCGTTGATTGATTCTTGCCTAGCTTGCTCTTGCACTCAGTGATGTCATCATTATTAAATGCTTTGATTTATCGTGATGGGAAGATACGGTCTTTTAAAATAAATATTTTTCTGCTAGTTGGTCGATTTTAAAATGCTTAAAATGCTTAAAATGCTTAAAATGCTTAAAATGCTTAAACTCCTTATCTACCTGGAACTTATGCAGGAATTGTCCAGAAATTCTATAGGTATGGTTCGCAGAATATCGCTTTTTAGGTAAGTGTATAGGACGCACGGGTGTCCAGAAACCGGGTTTTTTAGCACAAGGCGGGCTGTGACGAAGGGTTGCTGTGAAAAAACCCGGTTTCTTGATTAGCCCTGCATCCTATACTCACAACTGACAACAGATATCCTTCGCGATCGACTAACCCCAGTAAGATTTGTTCGTAGTGCGTCCTGGCGTCCGCAGAATGAAAGCGGACGCCAGGACGCACTACGAACCTTTTTTTTGTTGTAGTAACAGACACAACATGATATGACCAATGACAACTGACTAATGACCAATGACCAATGACCAATGACAACTGACAACTGACAACTGACTAATGACTAATGACTAATGACCAATGACCAATGACCAATGACCAATGACCACCCTTCGGCTTCGCGAGCGGGCAAGATGACCAATGACCAATGACCACCCTTCGGCTTCGCGAGCGGGCGAGATGACCAATGACTAATGACTAATAGCGACTAACGGTTCCCAACTTGTCACATCTTCAAACAAACATTGATAGCCGGCTGCATTGGGATGCAGACCATCGGAAGTTAGACAGGAACGACACCAAATATTACCGCGAGCGATCCATTTATCAAAAATATCTAAATAGGGAATTCCCCGCGACTGACAAGCTAACTTTGTCGCTTCTTTATAGCGATATTGGTCGGCGTGATTGTAATACAAACAATCTTGAAAAGGCATTTTGCTTTCATCCACCGGCACCATCCCGACAAATATCACCGGACAAAGTTGTTGCGATAAATTTAACAAATTATCCAAAACAGTTTTAAAATGTTCAAACTCAGTATAACTGCGCCCGTTAGGCGATTGCACTCTCGCCGAGTCGTTGAGGCCTACTGAAAGAATAATCGCATCGGGGACGCGGTTTCTGAGCTCGCCCCGGTGGCGAAACTCGTTTTCGAGCCGCTGGGCGACTTGATAGGCGCGATCGCCCCGAACGCCCAAATTGTATAAAACGTGTCCTGCACTCTCGGGTAACATCCACTGGCGCCGCAATCTTTCCACCCAACCACCGCCCGCACCGTCGCCAAAACCGTAGATTAGGCTGTCGCCAAAAGCAACCAATTTGAGGGGATGAGAATTGATCCGATGCAAGTGACCGAAGGAGTAGGCTGTTGCTGCCTGCATAAGCAATGTTACTCAGTTAATAATTTATGAATCTTGACATAGTAAACTAGAATGTAACTTTAGATAAAGTAGGTAGTCTCATGGTTAAGCGTCCAACCTTCGATTCAACTCAGCTAACCCGTCGGGCGGAAGAGTTGATCAGTGCTGCATCCAACCGCTATCGGATTACGGTGCAGGTAGCGAACCGCGCCAAACGCCGCCGCTATGAAGATTTTGACAATATGGACGACCATCAAATGATGAAACCTGTGATGCGGGCGATATTTGAGATGTCGGACGAACTCACTCAGCCGGAAATTATCGGAGATATCTAGACTTGGGGAGTTTTGAGTTTTGGATCGCCAATTGCGAGCAATTTTTGTTAATTCAAAACTCAAAACTTTCAGCCACCAGACTTGCACGCAACGAGGAAAAATCAGGCTGATTTTATATAATGTCTATGGCGGTGCGCCACGCTTGCGATCGCGAGTCGGGACGATCGCCCTTACAAAAAAGCAAGATAGAGATGCTCGCTCTGCTGGCGACTAGGTTTATAAAATTATTCTAATTGATAAATTATTAAAATAGTGAAAAAATTAAAGCTGGGCTTGACTTTTCTGTTCGTTACTTTAATTGTAGCGATTTTCACGCTTTTGAATTGGGTATTGGAATCGGGCGAACTGAGTTTGTTGGCTTTGGAACCTTCGCGGCTGCTCCCTTCTAATTTAGCGGTGGTGGATCTGGTTGCTCAACAATCGGCGCCGCAGCAATTGAGGGCGCAAGATGCTTGGAAATTTGTGTATGAAAAATTGCCGGATTTGCCGATCGAGAATAACTACATTTCTAAGGAAACCGGAAAAGTCGATCCCAATAATACATTAGTCGGGCGATTGATTCGGTATCACGTGTTTGTCAAAGGAAGGCCGACGAATTACCGCTTTGATTGGAAGTTGAGTTTAGCTGACTATTTGGGGGCGACTCCCGATTATTTGGTGGAAAACGTGTATCCTGGAAACGACGTTTTGCGAGAAAATCCGATGGAACGCGATCGCACTGCTATTCAAAGCTTAAATCGTAGACAGCGGGATGCTTTGGTTCAAGCTTTGGTTGATGTGTTTACCGAAAATTCTGGCCGTGGAGGGCCACCGGCGGCGGGAACAAAACCACAAGGGCGCGAGACTTCCCCCGAAATACCGCAGCCCCAGCCGGGAGATGCGAAGTTGCTGACACCGTAAGCTTTTCCGAGGCCCAGAAACCGGGTTTTTGGCAAATCTGCGGGGTACAACAAAGTATTTTCGCAAAAAACCAGGTTTCTCGACACAGCGGTTAACTGTTGACAGTTGACAGTTGACTTCGGAGTGCGAAGTTTTTAGGCAGGGGATTTAAGCCCCTGCCTAAAAACAATCCACCTAAAGGTGGGGGCTTAAATCCCCTGTGATGACGGTAAGTTCAGCCAATCAATCAATGCAATCCAATCAATCAATGCAATCCAACCAATCAATCAATCAATCTAAAATCTAAAATCTAAAATCCAAAATCGCCTCATGGAACGTGTAATTAAGACGGGTGTTGGCTGGCGTTTGGGATGGAACCCCAACGCCGAGGAGTTTAAGGGCTTGGTGGCTGGTGAGGGTTGGGCGATCGAACTCACCGAAGCCGAGTTAAACGATTTTTGCCGGTTGTTGGGACAGTTGGCGGCTGCGATGAGTCAAATGGCGTCTGAGCTCATGGACGAGGAAAAAATCGCCATTGAAGCCGAAAGCGACTTGTTGTGGCTGGAGTTAGAAGGCTATCCCGAAGCTTACAGCGTGCAGTTGATCCTGAATGCTGGCCGGAGATGCGAGGGTTTTTGGCCGGCGCGGAGTGCGCCCGGTTTGGTGGAGGCGGCAAAAGTTTTAAAAGTTTTTTGACATTTTGAGGAATTCCATGTTAAGCTGTTAAAGGTGTCGGGGCGTAGCGCAGCTTGGTAGCGCACCACTTTGGGGTAGTGGGGGTCGCACGTTCAAATCGTGTCGCTCCGATTAATAAAACCTTCTCTCTGAGAGGGTTTTGTTGTTTTTACAGGTTTTCGGCTAAATTTGACATTCTCAATAAGGGGTGACAGACTATGACAATCCCTGACAAATTTTGCGATAAAACAGCGATACGCTTATCTGGCAAGGATTCCACATTTTTATTAGTCTCGATCGAGCTTAGCTTTTAAACACTCTTTTAAAAATTTGTCTTTAGTTTGTAAAAACTAAAAAACTCAAAAATGTACCAGTAATATGACAAGTGGCACAGTTAGAATCGAAGTTTTCAAAAACAGACTCCGGTTAGCGTGGTCGTGGCGAGGCAAAAGATTCTGGTTATATATTGGGCTGCCTGAGACTTTTGCTAATCGAAAGGCAGCCGAAATCAAAGCTCGGCAGATTGAACTCGACATTGCCAGCGAGAATTTCGATCCATCCCTTGTCAAGTACAAGCCCCAGCAACAGCAGTCCCTAGCAGTTACAGAACTGTGGGAAAAATTTAGCGATTACAAGAAACGGCAGATTGCCAAGACAACGCTTACCAAGTACAAGGGATTTAGCGGTCAACTAACTGATTTTTTTAAAAATAAAATAGCGATCGGCATCACAGAAGCCACAGCCGAAAAATTCCGCGACTGGCTGGCAAAAAAGCTAGAGCCGGTAACAGTGCGGGAGCGGATAGTGATGCTGAATGCTTGCTGGGAGTGGGCAATTAAAAGAAAGCTGCTGACCGAGAACCCGTGGGCGGATATCAAAATCGTGGTGCCGCCGAAACAGCGCCCGCAACCTTTCACGGCGATCGAGATTTCTCAGATTGTAGGCTTGTTTCGCTCTGATCCAAACTTCAGCCACTATGCTGATTACGTAGAATTCAAATTTGGCACTGGGCTGCGAACTGGTGAGACAGCGGCGTTGCTTTGGCGACACTGTTCCGTTGACTGTGCGGGGATTTGGATAGGAGAAAGCATCAGCGGTGGCGATCGCAAATCCACCAAAACCAACAAAGCCCGCACCGTTCCGCTCACTCCACGATTGCAGCAAATATTACTTTGGAGGCGATGGGACGCTAATTCAAGTGAGCCAATTTTTACCAGCCCCGAAGGCAAGCTGATTGACCCTAAAAACTTCTGCAAGCGGTACTGGAAGCCTGCTCTAGCTGAATTGGGGATTGAGTACCGCAGACCCTACACCACCCGGCACACGCTAATCTCTCATGGACTGGAGGCTGGCATGAACCCAGTAGCGATCGCCTCGCTGACAGGGCATGATGTGCGAACGCTCTATGAAAACTATGCCGGTCTGGTTAACCTGCCACAGTTACCGGATATTTTGCCTGCTTTTTCTTCTGATTTTCAGGTCGATCAGCAAGACATCGATCGATAAGTTTTTGATGATCTGGGTGAGCAATCTCACCACCACAAATCACCAAATTCTCCAGTAATTGTTGATTGTAAAGAACTTTTCCGCTGGGATTTCTACCCCAATGAATCCCTTGTAAAAGCTTGTTTTGTTGTCGGTAGCGAAGTAAAGTTCGATCGCTGCACCCCAGGATATAACAGGCTTTGCGGACATCAATGTAATTAATTTCCATTTTTGAGCAAGTCCTTAATAATGTTGTTTTTGACCATTGATTGGCGCATTAATTCAATCAGCAAGCGTTGAGCTTCTTCTAAAGAAATATTTTTGACTTGCTGACTGTACACTTGCAGCCTAAATTCCTGCTCACAGGTCAGTTTTAGTTGGTTCATTTTCTTGCAACTTGATTTTGATTAATTCGCCAATTCGATCGCGCACCACCTCAGATTCGCCTTGTAGCCACAAGAGCACTGCTTCAGCACCATGTTTCTGACCGGGTTCATTCCAGCCAAAAAGTTGAGTTACAAGCGATTGCGTGTTGGGAAAGTACACATCCCACCAAATCTCCGCTATGGAGCGCATGGTTTGCGCTTCTTCTTCAGTAATCCCGGCGGTGTTGGAAAGCTCAGATTCACCAACCAGTAAGGCTTTAAAAGCTTCTTGCTCACCATCAGCAAGAGCAGCCCACACCCGCGCCCGATCGGCATTACCACTCGCGCAAACTTCGCGCAGAGTCGATTGGATTGCTTTTGCTGTTTCGGTATCTGATTCGTGAATCGCTGATCGAATGAACTCCACCAGTTCAGCTTCAATTTCAACCTGATCTACCTCTGATCCACCCTGCACTACCTCATTATCTTGAGGTGGTGTTTCTTCAATCCCTTTCCCTGACTGATTCTGATCTACCTGATCTACCTGATCTACCTTTTTGCCCAAACTTATCTGAGTTGGCAAAAATCCTAAAGTAGTTTTTTGAGTTTCAGCCATGTCCTGAGATAAGAGAAAATCTTTTTCTTTACTTTTAGGTAGATCAGGTAGATCCGGCGGAAAAGGCAAAGGCTGTAACGTTGATATAGCTGGATTGTTGGGGTGATCTACTTTGTGATCTACCTCGGTGTTTTGAGGTAGATCAGACACATTTTGAGGTAGATCCGGGCAATCTGGAACCCAAACTCTTATTCTTTTTTCGCCCATTGCTCGGATATTTTTGCTCCAGCCCATCACTTTGAGAATGGAAGCTACCCGCATCTGGTGCGATCGATCTTGTCGATCGAGGTCGATCCGAAGGTGGTCGAGAATGTCGCTAGTCCGAATCCACTCCCGATTTTCGATGAAACTAGATATCGATTCTTCCCAAGGATCTGAGCTTCTAAATTCTGCTGCGATCGCCTCAGCTACCAATTCCTGATCATCATTCAAATAACAGAGTTCACCGGCGTAATAAGCCGCGACTGCTGCACCCCAAATGGCATCGCGTTCTTCGGCGAGTCGGCTGGTGTCAATTTTCTTGCTTACTGGGATTACCCAGAATCGCCGTGCACCCGTCGGGTCTACCAAAAATTCATCTTGGTTCGTGGTAGCCACAATTATGCTGGGACGAGGTAGATCCTGAATATCCCTGCCATACGGCGGTCGAATCATGTCGGTTTTAGATGTCACAAATGCCTTGGCGGCAGATGCGTCTTTTTTTCCGAAGATCCGCTCTAGCTCTGACCACTCGATAAACCACGATCGGTGTAGCTTCAGGCGCTCATCTTTTTCAGATGCAGCACCCATTGAGTCGTCGAAATACTCGCCTGCAAGAATATTGAAGAAACTTGATTTTTTGTATCCTTGTTTGCCGTGCAAAATTAACGCTGTGTCTACTTTGCAGCCGGGAACTAGGGCTCGATTAACTGCTGCGATTAGAGTTTTCCTGATGAAAGTCGTGTAGATGTCTCCACTCACTCCGAAATAAGTTTCAGAGATGCGATCGAGTATCGAAGTGTCCATGCAGAAAGGTAACGATCGCAGGTATTCTGCTACTGGTGAATACTCATTCTGTTCTGCAACTTCGGCGATAATATCCTGGATATCTTCGCGTCCTGATTTCAGAAGCAACCCATGCCTGACTGCCAGTTGCAATTTGGCTCGATCGAGTGACACAGGTTTGCCATCAACTTCGATTCTTTTTGATAGTTTGTTCAGGCGAATTCGACTACCAAAAACTTTGACGACTTTGTTGTAATCCTGAATCAGTTTGTCATCCGATTCCAAGATTCGATTGTCTGCTGAAACTGATTTTTCTGTTTCGGGAGGCTTGGTTTGATTTTGAGATTTTGACACTGGATTAGTCTGCTTCCAGTACCAAGCTTTAATGCAGTTTTCCAACGCTTCAGGAGAGAGATTGTGGCTGATGCTGGAAACCTGAGATTTTGATGATGCCGATCGCCAAATCTGCTCCCATTCTTTCTCGCCCCAACCTCCACCGCTGGCGCAGCGACGGCAAGCATCGGTAAATAATGTGTAAGCTGCATCGTTGGTAATTTGTCCTGCACGATCGAACTCGGTAGCTGTGCCGAGCAAATCACGAGCCAATGCCGCCATTGTGGTATTGCGTAGGGTTTGCACCCCCGACAGTGCATCGCGGGATTTCCGAGATAACCCAATTTCTAAAGGCACGGCGATCGGCACCGGCAGAACAACTTTTTTCCAAGCTGGTTCTTTTTTGGTCTCAGGCTCAGTCGGGGGAATCTCGGGCTGTGCCGGAGAAACCAAATTTATCAGGCGATCGCACAATTCACCGTAGCTGTAGCGAATTCTCGAATCTTGGACTATCTCAGATTTCACCGGTTCGCGCCCCGGCTTAACGTGCCATCCTCCGGCTAGGCGAAAAACACGGCTAGGATTTTTGTTGCTCTTGTCTGCCCCCATTGCAGTAATGAGTAAGGTTTGCAGTTCCCGCCACTGTTCCACTGCGATCGGTTCGTCAAATACCCAGTAAGGCTGCATGGACTTATCGCCACTGTACACCGTGAATGTGGGCTCAACAAACCCAATTTCTTCCCACTTCAAAGATTGTTCGGCTAGGGAGATATCATCCCATTCGCAGAAAACTGCACAGCACTGTTTGATGTCGCCGTCGGTGTGTCCGCCACCGGCGCCGTTGACTACCACGTAGACGCCGCGACCGTCATCCTGATGTTTTTCGATCGCATTCCAATCAAGATTTGAGAGTTTGCGCCCTTTGTCAGCATCTTTTCGTGGGTCTAAACTGTGGTAAAAAAATCTCAGAAATACCCCCTCGCTGCGATTGTAGCCGAGGTATCGAAGATGGGTTGTTGTTTGTTCGCGATCTACTACGTGGGCTGTATTAACGATTTTGATGCTCATGTTTTGTTGGTAACTGGACAATAATTAGAGGCGCAAGTAATTTAAACTCACAACAGAAATAGGTTTGTTATTCTGACAAAATCGCAGCGTCAAAATTTAGCGACTTTAGATATTCGTCACATTCCTTGACTTTTTTGACCCATATTTTTCGCTTTGCATCCCAACGAAAACCCGCAGATTTTGCTAAGTCTTTGTCGGCGTAACTTACTAATGCTTGAAGTTCGAGGATTGGTGAGTTCGATCGTTCGATCGCAGAATCAATCATTTCTTGTAGGTTTGGCGCACGATTCATGCACTCCACAAGTAGTCGAACATCATCGGCTGCGCGATGTGCTGTGCTAATTCCGATTCCCATCCACAGTGCCAAATCAATCAATTTGTACCCGCCATAGACATTCACCCTCGTGTAGCCCCAGTCAAAGTCTTGCATGGCACAAAGCCAGCGCTGTTTACCAATGAGTGCGTCAATTCGTGGTGCATCAAACTCGGCGTTGAAGGCTACACAGTAATCTGATGCTGCTGCCATTACTTTGAATACAGCTAACGACTGTTCATAAAATTTTTGTGATGCTCTGGTCAAATCTGGTGAGATGCCGTTAATTTCAATCGCATTGTTGGCGATGGTTATCGGCAGCAAAGTGGAAATACTGGCGATCGAACCTGTGCTTTGTTTGCTTGTGCCAACTTGATATAAAGTTCCGGCAATCTCACAAACTTGGTCGGTATCTGCTGTACCTGTGGTTTCTGTGTCGATTACAAAAAGTTTCATTTTTTCAATCTGTAGAGATATGGTTGACAATCTGTGATGATTTCCACGCTTCCTGCAATAGCTAGTTTTTTCAGCAACAAGGAAATCCACGGCACATCAACTGTGGCAAAGTGATTTGCTAGCTCATAAGCGCTAATAGGCTTACGAGATAGTTTTGCTAGCAGTTGTTGCTCGATCGGCTCAGCTTCCAAGGGGATGCCTTTTTTTCTCACTCTGCGGGCTACTATTGCTGTTCTTTGCCAATCCCAGTTGAGGATTTTGGCGATTGGCTTAATCCAATATTTGCCAATTCCTTGATTTTTGAATTCCTCAAAAGCTTCAATCAATAATTTTTCTTCTTCCAGTAAAGATGAGTTGTAGCTGACTCTTGTGTATTTGCCCGCTTTCGGATTAACAAAATTCTGAGTGGGTATTTCTGCGGGTTTTACTTTTGGCAAAAGTTTGTGACAGTCGGCGCAGAACTTTCCGTCGATTAGTTGCCTGAATTTCTGGGTGCCGATGCGTCTACGGCATCCGAGACACCATCCTGTGATATTTGATACTTTCGTTGGCATTTTTTTTATTTTGTTGATTTTGCTGAACTATGGCGATAAGCATTTCCGGCGTATTTTGCGACTTGAGTGCTAGAGATTTCTTAGCGATAATTGTGTTGTTGCCATAAATCACCAGTTGTGGGTTAGGCAGATCATGTCGATCGCTTTTTCTTACCTACGTGGTTCTATGGAGCTAAAAAAGAAACAGACTCAACTGTAATTTGGGATCTGTTAACTTGTTCATCATTTTGCTTGACAAATTGTCAGTCAGTTAGTATCATATGGTTAGTCAACAGAAAAGTCAAGGGAGCAATTCACCATTGCTTGAATTATTTGAAAAAGCAAAAATTAAGTACGGATGCAATTCCTGGGAAGAGTTCGCAGCCTTGATTAGCTTGAAATCAGGTGATCAAGTATCTGCAAATACATTTAGGAGATGTATTAAATCTGGAAAAAAAGGCTGGTTTAAGCTTTCTTTAAGCCTTGTTCAATGGGATGCTATGGCTGAAATAACAGATATTTCTGTCAAAGAGCTTCCTAGAGTTTCTAGTCAGGAAGTTTTTGAATCAACCAATTCAGATGTAATAGATCACTGAGTTTAAAGTCAAGCAAACACCGCACAGTAACTAACATTCGCCTTGATTTGATCAGCGGGCGTGTTGTACGGCAAAACTGTCGAATAGTCAACCAAATTACACATTAGTCCTTTGTTTTTATGATGGACACGCAATCTCTTTGTCAAAATTTCCAAGAAATAGATGTATTTTGCCTTCCATCAGTTGCCTTTGAGAATCGACGACAACTGCCTAACGAATCAGGGGTGTACTTTTTCATTGTTCCCTTTTTTGACAACAAGGTCATTTATTACATCGGGTCTACTTTCAATTTGAAACTAAGGCTCAATGCAGGTCACGAACAAATGAAGCGCATTCCGAATAAGTCAAAACTTACTATTGCTTATCTAAAAGTTCCTGGTTTTAATCGTCAGAACTTTCATGCTTTAAGAGTTTTAGAAGAGATGTTGATCGAAAGGTTTAATCCGATCTTCAATAAAAGAGGAAAATGGCATTGCCTTAATCCCAAAGAAACACGATCGATGACGTTGACCATTACAGCCAATGCCTGGGAAAGCCTTTCTAAGGCAGCAAAGGATGCCGGATGTCGCTCGATCGAGACATTCCTAGAAAAAGTTTTTGAGATTGATTCAGCTCAAAAATGAACAAATTATAGGTAAACACCCTTTAACTGGAGATAAGCACATGGCTAAACTACCAACAGCATTTACAACCCTTGAATTACAAGGGTTTGACATCGAGCAAAAGCAACAGCACACAGCCATCACTAGAGAAATGATTGATGTAGCTTGTGCTGTTTTGCAGAAGAATCGGCTAGGAATTGTGAGCCGATCGGTACAATCAGCGCTCAAGCATATCTATGGAATCGGCGGAAGTACCGATGTAATTTGCCAATTACTTAGAGAGTGGCGGGCAGAGAATCTGGCTTCTTTGAAGCAAGGCAGAAGTGAAAAAGACTTAGCCTCAACAATTCTGGAAGCGACTAACGACGGTTTGCTTGAAGAGTCAGATATTCCTGAAGAATACTTAGCAGTGATGCGTCAGATGGCGATCGCCGGTTATCAGTTGGCTTACCAAAAAGCTGATACCAGTGTTTCGGGCGATCGTATGAAAATGCTATCCCAAGAAAATGCTGCAATGCAGCAGCAACTGAAGGATTTTCCTCAGTTGGAGGTGCAACTGAGCTTTTACAAGTCAGAATATGAGCGCCAGCGCACAGAATTGCGTGAAGCTTACATGAACTTGAATAAGCAGCAGCTAGCGGATTCCGATACTTTCAGGCAGCAGCTAGAAAATCTAGGCACAGAACGCAACGATTTACGGACTTCGCTGTTGATTGCTGAAGGAAAGTTAGCGGAACTAGGGAGTTTAGAACTGAAAGAGCGCGATCGAACATTAGAACTAGCTCGTATCAACGGTCAGCTTGAGCAAAAGCAGGTAGAGATTAGCGGTTTGCATGGTGAAATTCAATCACTGCAAACGGTTGTTGGTGCTAAAAGTGCGATCGAATCCCAGCTAGTTACCCTGAAGGCACAACTCAAGGAAGCTAACGAAACTATTACTCGCTTGCAATCCCAACAAAAAGCTACATCTGCTTTGGAAGTTGATGTCGATGTTGATTCATTACAAACAGCCAATGAGAGTTTAGCGGCAGAAGTGAGTAATTTGCAGGCTCAGTTGCAAGAGTTTCAATCAGGTTCAGGCAAGAAAAGCAAAGCAGTAGCAAATAGCAAGTAATGATTCTGCTATCCAGAAGCAAAGTAATGTTTTGCTTTTGGATAGCACTTTTAGTTTAGGGTGAAAAGTATGAGCGTCAAACAAGAATTGGAATTAATGTTAACCGCGCGATACCCACTGTTGTATGTGGTGAGTGCAGAGGAAGAAGTAGCAGAAGAGGCATTGCTAGATGTGGCGCAGTCTCGAAAGTCGCAGATTTATTTCTGGGATTTTGCTCGTGGCTGGAGCGACAAAGAAGGCGCTGACAAAGGCAACCCGATGGCGGCATTAGCTCGCGTTGGCAAAGCGTCAGGAGATGTGGGAAGTTTGTTTGTGCTCAAAGATGTGGCAACTCTCATAGCGCCAGGGGTTAATGGGCAGATTGCAGCGGGGCAGTTGCCGATCGTCCGCGAGATTAAAAATCTGGCACGGGAGATGGCACGCGATCGACGATGTTTAGTTTTGATATCAGAACAGTTGCGGTTGCCGATCGAATTGCGCGAAGAAACAACCGTCGTGGACTTCAGTTTGCCCAGCATCGAGGAGATATCTGAGCAAGTTAATTTGCTGGTTGGGAAGAAACTGAAACTAACAGATTCAGAGAAAGAACAACTGCTAAAAGCCTGTCAGGGCTTGACTCGGTGCCGGATAGCCCGGGTGCTAGCAAAGTGTCTAGCGCGTAGTGGGAAAGTGGATGAAAGTGCGATCGCATTCATCATCGAAGAAAAGCGCCAGACTATCCGCGAGACTGGGATTCTCGAATTTATTCCTGTTCAGCAGGGCTTAGAATCTGTGGGCGGATTGGAGAATTTAAAGCAGTGGGTGAGGGTGCGATCGCACTCATTCTCAGACAAAGCCCGCGAGTATGGCTTACCTGCTCCCAAGGGTTTGTTGCTAGCCGGCATTCAAGGAACCGGGAAATCTCTGTCAGCCAAAACCATTGCTGCTGAGTGGCAGTTACCGTTGCTGCGATTGGATATAGGGAAGTTGTTTGGCGGCATTGTTGGGGAATCAGAATCAAGAATTCGGCAAGTTATCAAGTTAGCGGAGGCGATAGCTCCGTGCATTTTGTTTATTGATGAAGCAGACAAAGCCTTTGCAAATATCACCAGTGGAAGTGACGGCGACTCGGGGACTTCTCGGCGGGTATTCGGAACGTTACTAACCTGGATGCAGGAAAAAACGGCACCGGTATTCGTGGTAATGACCGCTAACAATGTTGAGGTATTGCCCGCCGAATTGTTACGTAAAGGGCGCTTGGATGAGTTATTTTTTGTTCACTTGCCAACAGAGTCAGAAAGAGAAGCAATATTTCAAGTTCATCTGAGTCGTCTGAGACCCGATCGCCTCAAAGATTTTGACCTTAAATCACTGGCTCAAAAAAGCAAAGATTTCTCTGGTGCTGAGATTGAGCAAGTTATCTACGAAGCTATGCAATCTGCATTTAGCTGCGAACGAGATTTCACATCAGATGACATTTTGGATGCAATCGCTAGCTGTGTTCCGTTGGCTAAAATTGCACAGCCACAGATTGATGCTTTGAAAAGTTGGGCTGTACGATCGGGTGCTAAGTCTGCATCGGTTGAGGAAGTTGTCGATAAAAAAATTAGTGCTTCGCTTTTAGTTGTTGATTAACTAGCAGGTATTTCGATGCAAAAGTACGCAATTTGTTACGTTCGCTATTCAATCGGAGAAGCAACCGAAAATAGCGAAATCATATGGCTCACTGATTCACCCTTGGGCTGGGTCAGTGAACTTGAAGATGTCAGAATCTTTGACGATCGAAGTGAAGCTGAAAACTTCATGAATCAAGGTACAACCAAGGCTGAATGTTTGAATCTGGTAACAATCAACTGGCATGAAGAGTTTGCGGAAGAAGAAAATGAGAAGAGCTAACGATTTTTACCCTACCGAATCAGCCGTTACCAAGGTTCTTGTTGAGAAAGTTTCAGCACTAAGTATGGCAAAAACCATACTTGAACCATGTGCTGGGGATGGTGCAATTAGCAACATTTTCAGAAACATGGGAATAGATGTTACCACCAACGATATCGATTTGAATCACTCCACGAATTATGATGATTGCGCGAAAGTGCGAACGAATTGGGAAAAGTGGCAAGAAGAAAACGGTGCTTTTGACTGGGTTATAACCAATCCACCATTCAACCAAGCTCACGCAATCTTACCTTTTGCTTATGAATACTCCCAAGTAGGAGTGGCTTTTTTGTTGAGGCTCAGTTACTTGGAGCCAGCGCAAAATCGAGGTGAATGGCTTCGATCGCACTCTTCAAAGCTAACTAACCTAATAATTCTTGGTCAGCCTCGACCAAGTTTCACTGGCAATGGCGGAACAGATTCATGCACCGTGGCGTGGATGGTTTGGCGTAAGGAACCACGAACCGATACCGATACGATAGTTGATTTTGTAACTAATTGGAAAAACTAGCGCTTTTGGCGGTTTGCTACCGCCATTTAACCATGCAACAGTGTAATTTAAGCTTTGGTTGGTTGGTTCGATGCAGGAGAGAGAATGATGGATTAACTCAGAAAGGACTTTGCTCGATACTGAAAAATCATTACGATATTTTGGTGACTCCAGAGCAAATTGAAGACATAGAAAATAACATCGCGATCGCACAAAACTCTGCCGTTGAAACTTTCAATAGCTATTTCATTGATAGTATTTGTGAATTGCTAGAAATCGTTCGCCTCGATTTAATCGCACTTGGGCTGACCAAATTCTTGAGCAAGAAAAACCAAAAGATTCTCACAAAACTTAAACAGTGAAATACAAAGTAGTCTACTTGCATCGGGTAATTGCTGAACAAAATCTTGGTCGATCGCTCAGACAAGGCGAAATTGTCCATCATCTTGACGAAGATAAAACTAATAATTCACCCGAAAACTTGATCGTTTGCTCAAGCGCATCAGTTCACCGACAGTATCATCGTAAAAACTTACGACAGAAACTTGAGCCTGATCGTTGTTTAATCCAATTTGGTGATTTGTGGCTATAAATCAATGGTTTGCTTTATATCAAATCAAGCCAGTAGTGCTTCGCTTTTGGATAGTGATGTTTTAGTTTTGAAGGAATTAACGAGATGTTTTACGTTTTAATCAACCAACAAGGTATCACTGCTCACGAAGTGAATGAAATGATCACCTTGAAAATGATGCAAAATCTGGTGGGTTTTGAAGGGGAACCAGCTTACATCGAAGTGGCTTCTTATCGGAATTATTCTGATAAGTCGATCGCTATGATTTGTGATGATGAGTTTTTGCGAAAAGACTACAACCCAACTTGTTACACCATCGAAGGTAACATTATTCATGGACAAGTGTTAGTTTTAGGGATTGACAAAGCTAATGAGGATTTTGGCTTGCTTACGCTAGCACAAGTAGAAATTGTCAAACGAGAAACAAAACTATGTAAGAAGAGATAGAAAGTAATGTTCATTGCCACCGTTTCGCCCAGAGGTGGCAATCAAATTGATTTATTGGCAACAGAACAAAACTATGAAAAGCATTTTCTATCGATGGTATGAACCTGAGGGTTATCACAAATTTACCCTTGAGAATACAGAAGCTTGGGATGATTTTCCCGGCAATCAATTCAAAATCTGTGTCTATCTTGAAGGAGAATTATTGGCATCAAGTACAATCGACGCTCATAAAACTTACAATCCCCGTCGGACTGCCGACACAATGGCGATCGACTGGTTTGAGGAACTAAGGGCTAAGGGCGCAAAATAAATGAAAAAACACTTTTGGCTTGCTGTAACAATTGCAGTAGTTGGTTGTCAACCAACTACTAAACCTGAATACCAAATTACTCAGGAAACTAAATCTGACCAAGATGAATATCAGGAAGAAGCTTATCCGATTAAATCGAGGCGAACGGTCAACAAGAGGAAAAATACTTTGAAAAACAAGCCAAAAAAACTCAACCGAAATGACATGAGGACTTATCCAGTCCAGCAAAACCCCTGCTTAACTTGTCCCTTCGCAGGGAAAAAGCCATTGCAATTGTCTGCCAAAAGTATGGAGGAGTATATTGAGAATTTGCTGGGACAAGGACAGCATATTTGCCATAGTTCTGATAACACAATGATTTGTCGTGGTGGTCGATCGATACAACTTCGATGGTTGTGTGCGATCAGGATGCTAGATGAACCAACTGATGCTGCGTTCGATCGAGCAGTTGAAGATGCTTTGAAAAACAGTTGATTAGTTTTTCTGCCCGCGTACCACCTCAAAGTCGGAGTGCGCGGGCTTGCCGGATACTGATTCCCGGCTATTTGCAACCAATGCAATATTACAAAATTGAACTCACCATTAACAAAGATGGAACTATTACCGAGAAAGTTCTTGCCTCTGGCACTGCTTGTACTGCAATGACTGAGGAATTAGAAAAAGCGTTGGGTGAAGTTCTTGCTCAAGAACTTTTGCCAGAGGCTCAAAATACTGAGGAAATTCAAGATGAAACTATTGCAATACTTGGTTTATGAAGGCGAAGAAACTCCGCCCAATAACTTGCCGTTAGTATTTGAATACGTTGGTCAAGTTTATCGTTGGTGCGATAATCCAGGTGTTTTTGTTGAAGAAAATGAACTGAAGGAAATTCTTAAATCGAATAAAACTGGTAATCCGATCGAGCAAATCTTTGAATGTATCGAACCACCTAACCTATCAGAAATAGATATGTCACACTTGACCCACGTCAAAACTCAAATCAAAAACCCGATTGTTCTCGAACAAGTGCTCAACCAAATGATTGCTAACGGTCTTAGCGGTATTCTCACAGGAGCAAGCCTCGATTGTAACGCTGACATTCATGACCCTTTCGGCAACAGCAAACTTGCCGAGTTTGTAATCAGGCGCAAACAAAGCTACCAAGGTGGCTATGATTTCGGCTTTAAACTGGTTGAAGACAAGTTTGAGTTTTTGACACGCGACGGCAGTAAAAGGGATTCTCAAAAGTTCATGGAGGCACTGCTGCCTTGGTATGCGCGAGAAAATGCGATCGCAGCTTTAATCGCTCAAGGATTTGAGATTGAATCTCAGATTGAAGAAGATGGCACAGTTAAAATAGTTGCTGGGAAATGGAGCTAATGACAAGAGGATTTGCTAGAGACCCATGGCAGGAAATGTCACAATCACGCATTGAATCGAGAAAGCTTTTAGCAGCAGATTTTGGGATTTTTCCAATAAACTGCAAGAGATTTTTTCATAACACACACTACTATGTGATGTGTTTTGAGCAACAAACAGAATGGGGAACGATCGACCATTTGATGATTGCCGATCACAAAGGCAAAAAAATTAATGATCATTGGCAGTTTTTGCAACGGGTAAAGAATGAAATCATGGGTGAAGAAAGACTGGCGATCGAAATCTATCCACCATCAAATGATTTAATTGACCAGGTAAATGCTTATCACCTGTGGGTATTGCCAGAGGGGTTTAAGTTGCCCTTTGGTCTTAATCCTGGTTGGGCTAGTTAATGCTTCGGCTTCGCGAGCAGGCGAGATGACTAATGACTTAGCTGGTTGAGGTAATTCTCAGCCAGCTTCTTTGTTCTAAAGTCAGGTTAGAATAGAGAAAAGTTTGGTAACTAGAATGGTTTCTAAACCTCAATTAGCCTACAATTACAGTCCAGTTAGAGATTACAAAATATCTGGTTGGTACAGCAGTCCCAAACTCGATGGTGTTCGGTGTTTGTACATCCCCGGTCAAGGCTTGATGAGTCGTACTCTCAAACTGAAATATGTGGGTTTGGGACACATAGAAAGTCTTTGTTACCAGGGGACAAACACCATCTTAGACGGCGAGTTGTATATTCCCGGTGAAAAGTTCGATCGTATTTCAGGAATCGCCCGTGACACAAAAGACATCAACTTCGATGACAAAAAGCGGATGCAGTTTCATGTATTTGCACAAATTATCAAAGATTACAATTTTGTAAATACTGAATTGATGATTGAGTCAATATCTGAATCAATCCCTGATAATCAGTCAATTCTTGTTCCAGTTTCCTATACTTACGTTGCGAATAATCCTGTAGCAATTCAAGCACAGAATCAACTAAACGCTACTGCTGGTTTTCCTGAAGGAACTATGCTCAGGCATCCGTTTGTGGCTTATCGAGAGGGGCGATCGCATGACCTACTCAAAGTTAAAAACTTTGTTAAATCTAACTTTGTCATCACTGGATTTGTGAGGGGAAAAGGTAAATATGCCAAAAGCTTAGGAAACTTAGTTGTTGCTGGATTAGTTGGTGGGGTGGTAATTACTTCCAATGTTGGTACTGGATTTACAGATGCTCAGCGCCAGGAACTTTGGGATAATCAAGCTCAATATCTTGGTGAGGACGTAAAGATAATTTATCTGGGTGTAACTGATGGCAAAAAGTTACGGCATCCGGTATTCTTGAATTTTGTCTAAACAAAAACAACGCCTGGAAGTGAGGCGTTGCATGAGCAATATGGGAGAAATGTAATTCAATTATACCAGGCTTTCGATCGATAATTATTAAATAAGATGATACAATTGAGTTGCTGCTCAATTTAAAAACTATGACTGCAACTGTTACTTTGTCTACAGCAAGCTTAATCGTATCCAACTTACGATCGATTATCAAAGATTATAACTACTGGGGAACCTCTGAATCAGATTCGCCTCTGTCTATTCGGCGAACGAAATCACTGACTGATGCTCAGATTTTGGTTGCGGATGCTGCGATGCGCCGAAAAGTCGGCGGTGCAAATTATCAAGTGCCAAGTAATCGATCGATCGCTTGCAAAACTTTGCTAGAAGTTTTTACCCCTTTGGTGGAAAGTAGCAAATCAGAAATCTCGGCAGTAATGGGGACAATCGAAAATTTGCGATTGCCTGCTGAATCCTTAGAATTTTACGTACAACTTTACTCAACTTTTCAGCAACTTACTGAAACAAAAGTCTGTTTCGTGGACGCGCCAAACGATGCTTTTGTGGGGTTGTTTATCACTGGTAAAACAACCGATGAAATTGTAGTAGCTCAGGCTCTGCTAGTTCAAACCTAAGTTCTGACTGACACTTAAGCAAAAATTAAAAAACAACGTCTGGAGCAGAGACGTTGTTTTTTAATTTTTACCTAATTGGCATTAACTGTCTTCAATGGTCAAGCAAAGCTTAACCTTTCCCCAGCCAATACAAATCGAGAAATCTTCAGCGAGCATTCGCGAATCAACCTCGCCTAGGCGAGTGACAATTTGTTGAGCTTCCGATAGCAAAACATGAGCGCGTTTTTGAACGATTGCGGATTTTTCGACAGGTTCTTGAAAGTTCATCGGTTCTTTTGTTTGGGTAAATTCGATCGGCATAAATGACCTCGCAACTAACTAATTTTACCATTAATTATTCGTGCCAAACTAAAATCTTGAAAGTCATCTGTTGCCCAATATTGAAAGCACCTGGTCGGATAATGATTCGGATTGCGCTACTGCCAGCACCAAATGTAAAATCGTAAGTCCCTGCGCTTGGTATCTGACCAGAAGGATTAATTATTGGGGAGCTAGGGTTAACAACCCAGTTAGCTGCACTGTTACTCATATGACAAGTTCCGGTAATGCCTAGAATTTGCCACGAACCAAAATTTAACGGAATTTGGATAAAATCGGTTCCGTTGTAGGTTAAAGGAAAATTTATTTGAGTGCATTTAGGACCCGGAGCCGAAGCGCCTTGCTGAGCTAAAAGCATCCAATTTGGGCTGACACCCGGCAAAGTATTAGTGTTTGCAACCACAGCAACATAACTGCTGCCGTTGTAAGAAATGGCATCTGATGGTAAATAAGCAGTTGTTGCTGCCCAAGTACCGCGCCAACGAATAGAATCACCTTTGATACCTTGCAATCCGATCGCACCTTGTGGCCCTTGAACACCCATTGCACCAGTTGCACCCTGGGCTGCTAATAAATTCCAGCTTGAACTGGTAGCCGGAATTGAGTTTGTGTTGGCGACAGTGCAAATGTAGCTACTACCGTTGTGCGCTACGCAATCTCTCGGAGCATAAGCAGTTGTTGCTGCCCAAGTACCGCGCCAGTTAATACCGACTTCGCCTCGATCGCCCTTGACACCAGGTTGACCAGTTGCTCCCTGAATACCCTGAACGCCAGCGTCACCGCGATCGCCTTTTGCTCCCGCTGCCCCGGTTGCGCCAGTATTTCCTGGAATTCCACGCTCGCCCGGAATTCCCTGAGTGCCAGTCAAACCTCGCTCGCCGGTTAACCCACGTTGTCCAGGGATTCCCTGGGCACCAGTATCGCCTTTTTCTCCTTTTTCTCCTTTTTCGCCCGACGCGCCCACTGCGCCCACTGCGCCAGTTTCACCACGTTCGCCACGTTCGCCACGTTCACCACGTTCACCTTTTATTCCTTGAATCCCTTGTAAACCTTGAATTCCATCAGCGCCCGCAGCGCCACATTCACCTTGTAAACCTTGAATTCCATCAGCGCCCGCAGCGCCACGTTCCCCACGTTCCCCGCGATCGCCAGTTAATCCTGTTTCTCCTCGATCGCCTTTGCTTCCGATCTGACCAGTTGCACCATTCGCGCCGATTGCGCCGACTTCTCCACGCTCGCCCTGAATACCCTGAATACCCTGAATACCCTGAATACCCTGAATGCCACGCTCTCCCGGTTCTCCTTGAATTCCATCAGCGCCGTCTGTACCAGTTGCACCAACTTCGCCAACATCACCTCGATCGCCTTTACTCCCAGTGGCGCCGACTTCTCCACGTTCGCCCTGAATGCCAGCTTCACCACGTTCACCGCGATCGCCGATGATACCTTGCAATCCCTGAATTCCTTGTTCTCCTTGAATTCCATCAGCGCCGTCTGCACCGCGTTCACCACGTTCGCCAGTTAATCCAGTGTCACCTCGATCACCTGTGCTTCCGGTCTGACCAGTTGCGCCAACATCACCTCGATCGCCCTGAATACCTTGAATGCCCTCAATGCCATCAGCGCCGCGTTCACCACGTTCACCACGTTCACCAATTTCACCACGTTCGCCCTGGATGCCCTGAATTCCAGTTGCACCGATTCCCCCCGGCATTCCTTGCACTCCATCCATACCCGGTGTACCAGCTTCACCGCGTTCACCGCGTTCACCATTCGCACCAGTTGCGCCGATTATGCCCGGTTCACCACGATCGCCTCGAACACCAGTTAAGCCGCGTTCACCAGGTTCTCCAGCAATACCTTGTAATCCGATAGCGCCAGTTTCACCTTTTTCACCCTTCAAATCAACAGTATTTCCCCAAGTACCATCAGGATTCTCAAATTGCAATGCCGTCTTGTCCCAACGATGTTTTGCTATCACAAAATCGTCATCCAAAATAATTAACCGGGCAGCCACAATTGCTCCAGCCGTAGCACCCCCAGTAAAAGTATTCAATGTGAGAGGGAGAACTTCATCGCCTTCGACAAAATCATCGTTAACAATTACAAAATCACAAAATTTTGTACCTGATTCACCCGCAGCCCAGCTTAAGGTTTGGTTGGTTCCAGTTCCGTGAGGTACGATGTAATCTAAATTTCTAGCAGCTCGTGCAGGTGCTGTACTGGTGCTGTTATTGACTCTGCCACTTACAGTACCTACTGCACCTTCCGATCGAGTAACTCCAACCCTTGCGGTAATCCAAGTGCCATCCTCACGCACTTTGTACTCAGGCAATGTAAAGCTTAATTTTCCGGCTGACATATTTTTTTTAATCAATTACTCACTAAGTATAACAACAAAAAGGAGCCACATTGACTCCTTTGTATAACGTTTTTAACTGTCTTAGTTTTACGCAGAAACTAAGACAGCAAATAAGCAAGAGCGGGAATATCAGAAGCTTTTTTCCAATCAGTTTCTGCACTCCAAAGCATACTAGAGGCAGTCAAACCTTTGGCTTTGAGTTCGTGTTCCGGCACTTCGGAAAATGAACCTGCTGCATCAGCCAAGTACCATGTTTTTGTTACTAGCGGTGGCGGAGTTGGCCGTTGGTGCGTCGGCGGCGCTGTTGGTGGAGCCAAAGGCATAGTGGAAGACGGACTCAGGCTGATTGACTCAACAAACTTTTTGGAGAATTTGAAAGTCGGTTTGCGCTTTGGTGCGATCGTAATCGATTCCCCGGTGCGAGGATTCCTACCGGGGCGCTCATCAAAATCTTTGAAACTAAAAACACCAAACCCAGTCATTTCAACTTGGTTGCCGTCTTTCATAGAACTTTTGATAAAATCGACAAAAGCATCCATGACTTTTACGATCGTATCTTCAGGCAATCCAGTTGCTTTTTGGATAAATTCTGTAGTCATGTGAGAAGTAAGTGAGAGACATTAATCAAAATGTTATCACGATTCTACGGCGTGTAACCAAAATCTTCAGGTTTATACAAACCAGTTGACGTTCTTCCTTTTCCAAGTACATCATCTATGAGTTGCTGCGGTACATCTTCGTTAAACAACCAAGCTTTGGTTGTTGAAAATTCTGTCACTTGCCCTGGTCGTTGCTCTCTCCAAGTGTAGATTTTCATCGTTCGAGTTTCCCCGATCGCAATCTTTGACCTATCCTGCTCAGCTACCAGCCCTAGTGGGTAGAACCCAGGCAACTGTGTACTCGGCGGGTACAGCAAATCTGCCGATAATGTGGGGACGATTACTCCAGTTCTCGGTGCTGCCCAATCACGCAACACAACCCGAACTTGAACTGTTTGCCCAGACCAAAATACTTTGGCTCGGTGGTTGGGTTCCATTTTGTGGACATTGTAGACTTGAAAAAACCACGGTGGCTCAGGGTTTTCTTTGAGTTCCAAAATAATCTCCTCTCTGAATAAATTGAATACGATCGAGCCTGTGCTATCTGGATTATTTTCGATATTCACTGTATTTGCAGCCCTCCAGAAAGCCGCCGACCAGGATTTCAAGCTGTACTGGGTACCATCTGGTTTGAGTACGCGATCGAGAATTGAATCTCTAAGTGCTTGATACTTGGCGGTGACTTCTCGGATTCGTGTAGTGTCACCCTCATTTGCTAGTTTCCATTCGATCGCAGCACCAATCTCTATCCCATACAGCTTTTTTTGTTCAAAAGCATAATTTTGCTGTTCGAGCGATACTGTCACTCCAGGAAAGAGACTTTCACGAAAAGAATTGATATTAAGATTGGTCTCGATTTGTGCTGGTTGCCAATAACTGTTGACTAATTGAACCAAACGAGAAACAGTGTCGATCGCATTTGGAGCCACAGGACAGGGTTGAGTGAGATAGGTAGATTCAGCCTTAAATCCTTTGAGCCACGGGATTTGTCCTGCATCACCTAGCCCATCAAGGTATGTAGCCACAGCTTTCAAGCCA
This sequence comes from Microcoleus sp. bin38.metabat.b11b12b14.051, assembly GCF_013299165.1. Taxonomy (NCBI): domain Bacteria; kingdom Bacillati; phylum Cyanobacteriota; class Cyanophyceae; order Oscillatoriales; family Microcoleaceae; genus Microcoleus; species Microcoleus sp. bin38.metabat.b11b12b14.051. Next base: position 23,983 of record NZ_JAAFKD010000042.1, on the reverse strand, counting down.
ACATCATTATTGGGATAAGCTGACTTTAAACTATCAACTGCGATTTGAAGTTCTTGACTCAAAAAATCTATAATTGCCATTTCTTGGGGTAAAGTTTGCATCCCTCCTGCTGGAATATTCAACACAATTCCCTCAGCACCGGCACCGCGCACCCTACCTAAAAGGGATGCCACAATGCCAGTTTGATCATTCATGCTGTTAACGGCAACTTGCTGCAAATTCCCTACCAGCGGTACTTTAGGAAGTTTGCGGACGGATGGTGGTGTGGAGAAATTGGCGATCGCACGACGCAACTCTGGATACTCACGCGAAGCGATTAACTGAATAAAATCACCATCGGTATCGCGTCCCAAACTCAGTAACAGTTTTCGGGAAGCCGCCATCAAATTTTTACTGTCGGCATAAAGACCCTCATGAACATTTATCCAGAGTTGGCAATCGCCCCAGTGACGCATGGGATTGCAGAAAAGTATGTACTCGCCTTCTGACATTCCTGGCGCACAGAATTCTTTTCTGCTAAATACAGTTTTGCCATTGTTATCGATCGACTCATTCTTAGCAAAATACTCGTCAGGTTGTGCCATAAGTGACCAAAACCGCACACCAGCAGCCTTGGCTAAATTCAGCCAAACTGCTCTGAGTCGCTCCTTAACTTTGCCTGTGATATACGGATGCAGCAACAATTTACCACGGACATCATACTTGATAATTTCCATTGCTGTGTTCACATATTCAGCTTCAGACTGTAGATTGTCTACACCTTCTTGAATTTCCTGCTCAGCTTCGGTTTGATCGATTCTTAGTAAATTAGCCAATTCCTGAATCGAATTCAATGCTGCTGCTAATCGCTGGCATTTAGTAACCAATCGGCTAATAATTCTGTCTTGTTCAAGTGTTGCATAATCAAACCACTGGAATAGCATCCAGCCAGCTTTAGCTCTGCGTAGTTCACCCTCAAAAACCAACCCACAAAGTAGTTTGCCTTCGTAGTTTCCCAGCGCGGGTTTATTTCCCTTGAGTGAAGACCACGGAATCACCAAATCAAACCCTGAATTGTCAAGTTCGGAATTATAGGCGATCGTCCCCTTAGCCACCCAATCCTTGAATTGAGCTATCCGAAATTGCAAGGGTAAATTAATATCGTCTTCTGGCGAAAAATCTTGATCGAAGATTTCAGCAGCACCCAATAATTCCATGAACTGTCTGGAGGCTTTGCCATGACTATCTCCTGTGTTCCAATGACGCCCATTTGTTGGGTCATCTTGTGGATTGCCCTGTTCGTCTCTGGCATCATCATCAACTATCACGTAATTGAAATTACCGAAAACCAAGTGCTTGCAACCAGTATGTAGGATGCTACCGTAAATAATGCGTTTCCATTGCTCGGTGGCTTTATTGCCATAGTAATCCCTACCGATCGGCTTCAGATTGAAAGTAAATCTACCGTGGTTGCGAGAATTGCTGGCTAAATCCAGAATATATCGATCGTCTTTATTTGGTTGAAACGGATTCAATAATGCTGAGTCTTTAGTAGATTCAGGGATTTCACCAATACAAAATCTGTCTTTGTTATTTACGTTTGGATGCAAACCTGAAAGTAGCGTATTTCTCAGGGTAACTTTAGGCTTGTTTGTCCATCTTTGGGCAACGCAGTCCCAAACTGACCACACTGCAATAGTTTCAATGATTCCTTTTTCATTGTCAACGGGGAACCGATAAAGCTGATAATCATCTGACATATTAGTTACTCAAATAAACCAAAGTTTCCTGTTTTAAGTTTAGCAACTTTTTCCGCTCCAAGAGTCGCTACGATCGCTTCGTCACCGATGATTCGTTGAGGATTGTTTGGATTGGTTAAATTGTAAGCAACAGTGTATTTTCCCTTTTTATCCAAGCCAACTCCGATAATCGATGACATTGGTCGTTTCGATCCTTCGTAGATTATATTGGCTGATTCCTTGAATTGTTCGAGAATCTCAACGTGGTTTGTGTCATACATATGTATTTGCCCAAGGTTGTAGCTAGTTGAACCTTGAATGTTGCCAAAAATGTAAAGCATATCTGCAAGTGAAACTTTGTTCTTCATAGCTTGAATAATGATGACAGAGACACCAATAATTAGCGAAGCATTTGCCATCAAATAACCCCAAGCACTAGCTTCCATGCCTGTTGTAGCTAGAATTGTTGGTAGAAAAGATGACCCAGCCCTGAGTACCGAACCTGCTAAAAACCGCATAGCATCCGCGCCCGAACTGTTCATCACTTTGAGAACGATCGATGTAATCGTATTCGTTAATGCTGGGATTAGTGCCGCTATGCCACCAACTACTCCTTGCAAGAAAAAGTTGGTAAGCAACCACCCAGCCATAGTGCCAATTATCCCTGCTGTTGCTGCTACCGTAACTGCTCCACCAACTGCGATCGGTACTATGGCATTGAAAACAGGCGATCGAGTAGATATTGAGGTTATTGGTTTGTCATAAATTGAACTTATTTCGTAAGGATTGTGGGCAATTACAGATACTCCTTTGCTTACCCTACTAATTGCTTTTTCTGCTATTCTAATTTTTCTTCTAGCACTACTTCTTTCTTTGCCAGTTAAATTTGCAAGTTGACCTAACAAATCATCTTTGAAACCAATAAGTTTATTCAATGCTGATTGGGCTGCTTTTTGCGCTTGCGATATTGCTGATTCTTCACCAGATTGAATTCCAGCAGCCATCGATCGTATTTCTACACCTTTTGCATCCAATTCAGGTAAATTGATACTTTCATTGTGGGCTGAGACTGCTGCTGCGTAAAGGATTCTTTCTGTTCCACTAACTGTCAAACCCAAAAGCAAAGATTGTCCTGTTCCGGCTAAATTTCTATGAACTTTTGAATTAAAAGCCAAGTTAATTCCATAAACTGTTTCTAAGAATACTAACCCACAGTCAGTTACAGTTTTTGCTAAATTTTGTCCTGCTAGAAGTAGCTGTTTGACATTTCCTAATATGCTATTTTCCATAATGAAGTTGATGTGAGGCAGAGCAAAATACCAATTTGCACCACCTTCGATCGCACCTCTAGCACTGCCAGAAATGCTAAGAATTTCTTTAGCAATCCAACCTGAATCTGTTATCTGATTGCGTAAATGGTCAAACTGGCTCATATTCTTTTCTCCAATGATGCTAGAAATTGTAATCGCATTAATGCCACCGCAGCTTGTAAAGGTACGATCGACTTTCCATACAAACTCACACATTCTGCACGTCCAGGTGTTCTTGGTTGAACGCCCGATCGCACTGGCGGTTCTCCCCAGTTTACATCAAAACCAATTCCGTCCACCCAATCCGAAACCCCATCATCCAAGCACACACTGCCGGATTTAGTTTGAGCGATCGAGCTAATCTGCCTTGCTCTTTCAATGTCCGTTCTAATGTGGTTTGACCACTCGGTGAAGTTTTGCCGTTTCCTGAGCTGTAGGTTGTGCAGGTAGGCAATGATGAACACCCGTTGGCGACGGTGGGGCGCGCCAAGCTCCGACGCGCTGATAACTTCAAGTTCTGTTTCATATTCTGCCAGTCGCAAGGCTCCAACAATAGCTCGTAATCCGCGATCGATAACTCCCATAGGTTGCTCGATGATGACGAATTTAGGTTTGCCGATCGAGATGCACCTGAGCGACTCAAACCACAATCCACTTTCTTGATGCGAAAGACCTGTTTTCTTTCCGGCTGCTGATGTGCCGGTGCAAGGGAACGAATGGAACTGAACATCGGCGGCTTTTGGGATTGGTTTGTAACTTTTGACATCTGGATGAATTGGGATATGGGAAAAGTGTGATCGTAAAACTTTTTGAGCTTGTGGGTTGATTTCGATAAACTCGATCGTCCTAAAAACTGGGTAATTGTTCGATCGATTGACAATTGCTGACGCTAGTTCCCATGCACCGATGCCAGCAAAAAAATCTATGCAGTTTAAAGTTTTCAAAATGCGGTAGCTGAGCGAAGTCGATGCTTCGCTTTTAGATCAGGAAATTAACGGGAATTGTGTGCATGATTCCCGTTACTGTCAAAACTATTTCTACCTAAGTTTATCATGGAAACTATCATCTTTGCAGGCATTGAAGGTCAAGTTTTAGAATCTAGTCCACATGGCAATTATTTGGTTGTGAAGTTGAGCGATCGAATCACAATCTGTGGAACTTTCAGCAACATTTGGGACTGGGAAGAGATAGAAAATGATTCAGGCTTTGAATCGTTCATTACCTACATTGGGGTAGAAAATGTAAGTGAAGGTATGGAAGTAATTGCCAATGTCGTAGAATTTGGTGGTTATTTTCATCGGAATGAAGAGCAACCACGAAAAGCAAAACGTGTACCTGGATATGCTTTTGAGATTAAAGCTCGGGGTTTGTCGATCAAATCGATCGAATCGTTCGCCTCGTTAGCGAAGCCCTCGTAGAGGATTTAAAGCTATAAAAGCAAATTTCAAATAGCAAATCTTACACTGCTTCTGAACTTTCTTAGGAGCAGTGACATAACACACATAGGGGAGAAAGCAAAATGGTTAGACAAAACCCAGAAATACAACGGCTAACACTCAAAATACGCGACGCATTACGTGTTGTTGGCTGGCAAATCTTTAGGAACAATGAAGATTTAGCAGGTTCACACACTGAGTTTTATTCACGATGGAATGTCGATCGAGTACATCAAATGGAATACGGCGAACTCCAGAATTTACTTGATGAAATGGGTTGCTCGATGGCTTACGCCCCGCTTTGCTACGAAGAAGTGCTGGAAATCAGGCGAATTTATTATGGCTTGGCTAATGCTTCGCAATGAGAAAGTGTTGTTAATTCTGAGGCAAAATAAGCATGAAAATTACACCAAGACCAGCAGATTTTGACATTGTTGAGCGGATTGGCAAGCATTGTCAGTTTGAAGATGGAGTTTTCGTTTTCAATGATGGCGAAGGTGATAGCTATTTCAATTGCGAATTGCCGTTATGTGAAAATGGCGATCGAATTGAAATAGGTGGACTCTATGAAGTCAATCACAGCGACGAGTATGTCGAAATTTTGGATATGAAACTTGACTGTAATTTCCATAAAGAAAATCACCTGGCTAAATGAAGGTAACAAAGAGTCTGGCTATATCTACAATCTTCGTAGCAAAGCGGGGCGTAAGCCATCGGCATTCTGGTAATCTCTGTTTGTCTCATAGATAGCGCTTCGCGATGGAGTAGTGAGAGTTAACAATCAGTTAGCTCTCAGTCCTTTCAATACCTACCACAAAAAATATGGCTATCACATTTCCAACCAAAAGCGAAAAAGCTTTTGGTTTGTTAGTAGATGCAATGCGCGTCATCGCCTGGCAAGAATACAAAGCCACTAACAAAGAAGAACTCAAAAACCTCGAATATGGTGGCTATTCCGTATTCGAGGCTGAGTGGAAGGAGCATGAAATTCACGAGATGAAGTATCTGCAAATTGCACAGATGGTGCAAGAAATGGGCTACACAGTGAATGAAATGCTTAACTTGCGTAGTCAATACTATGCAAGCAAAATCAAGCGCCAAAAAAAGACAACCAGCACTACCAAGTATGAAGAACAAGAACCATTTTAAATAGAAAAAACCGCTGACTCCCTTATGGAGTTGGCGGTTTTTTTTAAATGTCGTAGCGATCGAGCTTACCGATTTTTTTTTACTGTAATCAAGCTCATTGATTGTGAATAAAAGTTAACGCTTTAAATCCTCTACGAGGGCTTTAAAGCGAGGCGAACGCTAACGAGGCGAACGAATTTGTTGATTTTTTTTTATTGTAATTGAACAACACTCGCTCGCTGTGAATCAAAAGTTAAGCCTTCGGCATAGAGTAATGATTTTTAGCCCACGGAGGCAATATGAAGAAAATAGCCAAGCAAATCCCGAATCTAGAAGCATTTCGGGATTATTGTCGAAGTTTAATTCCATTGATGAATCCAAGTTTTAGTCGCTACACCGATCGGCGGCTTCAATTATGGATTTTTAATGAAGTTAATCTCGGCAATGGCAAAGTTTCACCAGGATATTTTGATGGCAGACTTTATGAGTTTTGCCAGAGAATTTATCCAGGCTGTGATATAGGTTTGCTCACCTATCATGGCAAAGCAAGCGGAGGCAGTAGCGGTGTGATTAGACCCCACGGCGATCATGCGTATGCGAAACCCCGTGCTATCAATATTAATCTCGGCGTAGCAGAGTTTAGTATTGATGGCAAATTGTATAAACTTAATGATGGGGACATCGTTGAGTTTAATTGCAAGAAAGTCCATGCAGTGCCTAGAGTGCTAAGCGAAGAAAGGTTTAGTTTGGTATTGTGGCAATTAAATGAAGCTAGGGGATATAGATCCAGTATTGATTTCCCCATAGCTTGGTAAGTATAAGTGCGATCGATGTAATATCGATCGCACTTATCGATTTTTTTTTATTGCGATCGAAGCTCATTGTGAGTCAAAGATTACGTATCCAGAACTTTGCTTCAATGCCAAAAAACTATTCAAAGTCTCTGCATTATATCGAAAGTTAAGCCTTCGGCATGGAGTGGCGTTGTTTCAGCATAACGATCATGACTATTCTAATTCGGAACATCAAAGAATCCTCCGATGTCTTTGATGTTAACAGCCGAGACCGCGTTTTCTTTCATTTTGTCGATCGAACCAAAGTTCGCATGACAAAAGAAGAACAGGCAGAGTTTCTAGCTAGCAACTACGTCGTAGGCTATGCCGGAAAAGAATTTGCTTTATCTTCGTGGTGCCACAAAGCATCGAAAGGTTTGCATAATATCAACGTTGATATGAATGCAGCAGACCTTCGACAATATTTGTGGCATTTAGTTAATTTTGAGTTTTCTGCCGATCGAAATCTGCGAGTAGCTGAAGGATATTACATCCTTCAAAAGTTATCTTCGATCGCGGAGAAAAGTAAGAATCACGACATCACTCTGTGGACTTTATCTGCCTATGATAGAGAAAATGCAAAGTTGTTGAAACGATTTCTTACTTATCTAGCGAATAAATGAGAAAAAACCGTTAATTCCCCCTTGGGAGTTAACGGTTTTTTTTTAATAAACATCAAATTTGATAGTAACAGCAAAACTAAAAGCAAAATATTTTGCTTTGTTTTCAGTAGCAAAACATTTGATTTTGCTACTAACAACAGCTAAGCAATGCAGTAAATTAATGTTGAAAAACCCAGCAAGATATATTAACAGCAAATCGCTGGTTTGGTATAATTTAGTTGCCTACAAAATGCGCCACCTTTCAAGGTTGCATCCTTGAAGGGTGACGACTTGTGAATCAACTAACACGTAATTAGAGGAACCACCGTGAATAATTTAGCACAGTTTAATTTCAATACTCAACAAGTTCGAGTAATTGCGATCGAGGGCGAACCTTGGTTTGTGGCTAAGGATTTATGCGAGGCAATAGGGTTGAGCAATGTGGGACAGACGCTGGCTCGTTTAGATGAAGATGAAATTAATACCATCATTTTAAATGATGGAACCTCCGGGAACCCCACCACAGCAATAGTTTCGGAGTCCGGGATGTTCGCATTAATTTTGCGATCGAGCAAACCAGAGGCTAAGCCATTCCGCAAGTGGGTTACGTCGGAGGTACTTCCATCTATCCGCAAAACTGGCGGCTACACCGCCACGGAAAATACTTCTGCTCTTCTCCACCATAATTTAAGCCCTGAAGTTCCTACACAGGCGATCGCACTCTGCAAAACTCTACTTCTGGAAGCCGGTATCGAACCGCCGATCGCATCATCCTGGATGTTAAGCCAATACGCCAAGTACGACCCAGATAAGGCAGCCGTCTATGAGGATGGCAAAAAGTTACTGGCTGCCACCGCCGACATCCCAGAACCTCTGCTATCCCCCACAGAAATAGGCAAATTGCTTGCCGAACACCAAGGACTAGAAAAACCGTTGAGTGCGATCGCAGTAAATAAGTTATTGGTCGATCGAGGCTTTCAAGTTCAAGCAATTACAGGCGATAAGAAAAGCTGGCATCTGACAGACTCAGGAAAACTTTACGGCAAAATTATCACGGACACAGCCCGCGGTCACGGCAAAACCATATTTCATCTGCGATGGCAACCAAAAATAACTGATTTGTTGGCTGCTTGATACTAGCGCTATCGAAAACGCCAACCACTTATCACCAATGAAAAGCACAGCACAATCAAGCAAATTGCTGTGCTTTTTTACTGCCCAGAAAGTCACTGTATTCAAAATAATGCGGTAGCTGAGCGAAGTCGATGCTTCGCTTGGGAGTGGTGTAGTTACTTTCCTTGCCATGTACTCACCAAAACTAGAACTGCACGACTATATGGTCGCGTGCGATCGAGAAATCAACCAAGAACCTGAATATATGGAATATCACACAGCTTTCTTTACCGGACACAGATACATCACCGTTTTCTACAAATCTGAAATCAACTCGTTGATTGACATGGCACTAAATCAAGGAGTTTCCCACTTTTTGTCCGGCATGGCAGTAGGAACTGATATGTTGGCGGCTGAATGCTTAGTCGATCGCGCCCTCGCCTGGACAGCCGTGATTCCCTGTGCTGATCAACACAAGCGGTGGCCGCTCCATCAACAGAAGCGATATGAGGGACTTGTAGCCCAGGCAAACAAGAAAATCGTACTTTATCCCGAATACAAAGATGGTGTAATGCAGGCGCGTAATTTGTACATGGTAAAGCACTCAGATTTATGTCTGGCAATCTACGACAACAGCAAAACTGGTGGCACAGCGCTAACTGTTCGCATGGCTCGCCAAAAACTGATTTATCAGTACAATCCTCAAACCAGTAAATTTTCAATCCATGAACCCTCACATCAACTAAATCTTTTCGCTTAGCCACCAACTTAATCTCAATCACTTATCGCCTCTGGATGTCCAGGGGCTTTTTTGTATGCCTAGACGAATCACTGCTTTTTTCACTGGTAACTACTGGATTGATAGAAACTACCGCCGACAAATTGAGGGTTTGATTGACGTGGCGATCGAACAAAACACTCGTCATTTCCTCTGCGGATTAACACTTGGCTTTGACCAGGTGGTTGCCGACATCCTAATTGCCCGACGGATAAGTTGGACTGCTGTGTTGCCACATCCCAACATCGATCGAACTTGGAAGCCTCGTCAACGGTCACGGTTTCGCAAACAACTCGAACAAGCAGCAGAAACAATGATTCTCTATCCACAAGGATTCCACGGCTCCAGAGCGCTAGCTGTGCGTCAGATGGTACGTAAATCTGACATTTGCCTTAGCATTTACACGGGAACTCATTGGGATTCAGATCGCCAAACCGATCGCGGTGGACCCGGCGATGCTATTGATTTGGCGATCGCAAATAATCTTCTAGTTTACCGATTTAATCCACTCGACAAGATTCTATGGATTACCAAACCACCGCAACAGCTAAGTTTTGATTTTGCGGTAGTTTGAGATTTCAATTGTCAACCAAACCAACCAACAAAAAAATGAAGAAAAAAGTGACTGCTCATCTCCACGGTCGAATCAACAAGCTGGCTGTTGCTGCGGTCAAACGTGGTGACATCATAAGCTGCGATCGAATTGAAGGAACTGAAAGTTATGTGATAATTCGCTCAGGCTATCTACCAACCACTTACACATCTGTGGGCGCTGGTAGCCTTCTTTACTTGCTGAATTCTCTAGCTCAGACGAAAGAAGAGGAATAAATGATATCACCACATCAAAGTAGTGCGGTAGCTGAGCGAAGTCGATGCTTCGCTTTGATGTGGTGATGTTTAGTTTTTTTGATTATGAAACTCACAGCAACTCAAGAATCAACTCTAGAAGCAGCAAACAAAGCTGATATCAACATTGATGCGATCGTCACCAAATTACAAGCGCTTGATGTTTGTTCCTGTTCTTGTCTGGAACCCGAACAAGTTAAAGTCGCTTTTCTTGATTGGTTGCTTCATCATTTAGAGTCGGTCGAAGCTGACCCAGAATACTTTATTCGTGAAAATGACAAGCATTTCGATCGCCACATTCATGACTGCTTGATGGATTTAGAATGCCGAGAGTACGATCCATGTGGTGAAGACCCATTTGCTGGAGACCCAGAATATTCTAAATCGCAAACTAAAGAACTTGTGTTCTAGCAAAACAAAAAGCACAGCGGAATCAAGCAAAACCGCTGTGCAAGCATTTTTTACTCGTCACTCGTAACTTCAACTATACCATGAAACACCTACAAAGACTAGCAGAAATTCGCAAGCAAATTGATTTACTAAAGCTTGAAGCAGAAGCGATCGAACCTGATGCGATCGTAGAAGCTTTTGAAGTTTTGGCGTCCGAGAAAGCCAACAAAAATATAGTTTTTGCTGACTTAAACGCTAAAATAGTGATACAGTTTAGAACTAAAGTCGATACCAAGCATTTGACAGTTAAAAGATTAAGTGAAGATATCGATCGAGAAACTGAAAAGCTGATTCGATCGAACTCTCGCGAAATTGCTGGAATCGCTGACTACATTGCAGAATTATCTCAGTTAATCCAAGAAGCAGAAGCAAAACAAAAAGAGCTATCTTGCTCTCCTTACCTACAGAATCTTCAGAAGCAAAAGCAAATAGCAATTCGAGCAACTGAGCATAAAGTTGCTAGTTTGGCAGTTTATGTAAAAGATTAGCTTTAAATCGAGGCGAACGCTTTGAGTCTGTAGTAAGTTTCTGAATCGCCAATCTGCGGTAAGGCTGAATAGAACCGCATCAACAATAAAACTAATTGCAAATAGTCAGGAAATGAAACGAGTAAAGTACAGATTCAATCGCAAAGAAGGCTTAATCTATCAAGGCAACAACACTGAACTAACCTGTATTGGCAACAAACTTCAAATGATTGTATTATGGGCATCAGAACCCGTATTCGGTAAACCATTTGACAATCTCTCTGCTCAAAAATGGGTACAATTAACTTTTCTCGATCGAGCAGGCAATTGGTGTTATGCAGTGCTAGGAAATGGCACAACAGAAGCATTAGCACCTTGGTTGGAATATCGTAGATTGATTGAAGAAAAAACAACTCTTAGCAATGTGATAACAACTATTGGGTTTGAAGAAACTGAATCTAAATACCAGTGGTTTGAGTTTACATTTTCTGGTGCTACTGGAAATAATGGATTAGGCGATCGAATGCAAGAAGTAATGCAAAAATCACCTTTTTCACTAATTGAGCCACTCGGACTAATTTCATAATGTTTAAAGCAATGCGGTAGCTGAGCGAAGTCGATGCTTCGCTTTTGGGCTGCGAGCATTGCTTCAATGTACCTAATTCACAACTAAAACCATGACAACCAACAAAACTGCGAAAACATCTGTAAACACTGAATCTACTGTTTCCCCTGAATTGATCGCATCTGAATTTCAATTTGATCCTAGTTTGATGGGTGAAGAATTTAACGCAGTTCGCATCCCACGTCTTCCTTATGCGATCGTGATCAATGACAATCCATGCGGTATTTTCATCCCCGAGAAAAATGCTATCAAAGCGGGTTGGACTAATTTTGAAGGTTTGACCGAGGTTGAATTACCATCAGGAACCAAAGAGAAAGGTTTATTTCTGTCGAAAGTCCGCATGGCTGTACTAGGCAATGTTCCGCCTTACATCCGGTATAAGACTGGCGATGAACTTGGTGATTTAGCGGGAATCGTAGTTGGTAGCTACGAATTCGATCGGCACTTGTTAGACAAGAAAACGATGGAAGTCGTGAGCGAACATCTAGTCATGTTTTTGGATCAATCCAATAACCTTTTGCACACCCGTCCATTACGCATTCGATTCAAGAATGTTGCTTTGTGGTCTTTGCGTGAAGCTTTGGAAGAATTTTATATTGCGATCGAACTTGTTTTTGCCAAACTCACCCAAACCAATGCCAGCGGAAAGAACGACAAATGGCGCAGTCTTTGCGTCTTTGCTGCGGAATTTAAGGCAATCAAAGAAGGCGAAGGATCGAATAAATCCTACTGCTGCAAAGTAGGAAATTATACGATGCCCTCGATCGAAAACTTCGGCTCAATCTTTCTTGGCACCAAAATTCACAAAGAACAAATTTGGGAATGCTATGACATGAATATCAGCTCATTGCAACCAAAAGCATTGCCCGGTAGCGAACAAATGCTGTTGCGTAGCGCTGAATAGTCGGTAAAAGTTGGGGAGCAATCCCCGACTTTTTTTTAAAGTAATGCTTCGCTTATGAGCATTGATCTGATTCTGGTAAATCAATGAATTCATCACTTGTCTCTAAATTTCAAGCAATTTCTGCCATATTATCGGAAATTGGTGGCTCGCTTGAATGGGCAGAGTATTGTCAAAAAGCTAACATTGGGTTAACTGAACTTGATGATAACTACAGTCTGAATGAAGCTATCTTTTATGAACTCGAAGATGCAGTACGTTTTTTCTTGATACCAGAATCTGATACTCAAGAAAACTTCAAAAACAGACAAGAAGAATTTGACGAAGAATCCAAAGACGCAGCAATGCCTTTTATCTGGGATTTGTTAGGTAATTAAGTTTTTCTCGAAACACTCGTCAACCCCGGCGAGTGTTCGCTTCCAATAAGCTAAACGAGAAAACAACAGCGTGACAGCTCGCAAAGCCAGAAATAAAACTGTCTAGAACAAACAATAACTAAATAGAATTTGTATCTGTTTAGTTATTAGCAACTTTGTTAAAATAAGGAGCGAAAATAATGGCTAGTAAAATACACTGGACAGAGAATAGCTGGAACCCACTTGTTGGCTGTTCTCGAATCAGCGCTGGCTGCAAGAATTGTTACGCAGAATCTGCTGCTAAGTCAGCACGACTGCAACAATTTCCTCAATATCAAAGCGTAAAAGAATGGGACGGCACGATCGAGTTTGTCGAAAATCAATTACTCAAACCGCTGTCGTGGAAATCACCCAAAAAAATATTCGTCTGTTCAATGTCTGACATCTTTCATGCAAATGTCGAAGATGAATGGCTAAACAAGATTTTCGCGGTGATGGCGATCGCGTCACAACACACTTTCCAAGTTTTGACTAAACGCCCAGAACGGATGCAAGAATACTTCGCCCTTCATAAGGGCAAACCTGAATGCTACGCATCAAGAAGTGAAATGGTCTTCGATGCTGTAAAGGAAATCAAGCCACAGGCAGAATGGGATAAATTTATCTGGCCACTGCCCAATGTTTGGCTCGGCACCAGTATTGAGAATCAAAAAGCTGCGGACGATCGCATTGCCTTACTTTTGCAAACCCCGGCAACAGTTCGGTTTTTAAGCTGTGAGCCACTGTTGGAGCTAGTAGATTTGAGGCAATATCTCGGTGTTTGTGTCGGGTGCCAAACTTGTGATTTTCAGGGCGGACATCCGATCGCCGAATCAAAAATAAACTGGGTGATTGTCGGTGGTGAGTCAGGAACTGGTGCTCGTCCTTGTGAAATTGATTGGTTGCGATCGATCATTAGCCAGTGTAAATCAGCCAAAGTCGCAGTGTTTGTTAAGCAGTTGGGGTCAATGCCAATGGCTGATGCTCCAATTGATTATGAACACGATTTGATGAGAGTAAAACTCAAAGACCGCAAGGGTGGAGATATTGATGAATTCTATGAAGATTTGAAAGTCCGTCAGTTGCCACAGTAAATAATAATGGCTCCCTTAAATTCAAGGGAGCCATTACTGTTATTAAGGCTTTACCTTAGAGTATAATAAAAAATAAATAAGGCTTTACAAATGCTAATACCTGGAAATGGCTACAACTGTCTGTCAAAATTCGTATTTGATGGAGACACTTTAAATCTTGATTTTCAAGGTCAATTATTTAAAGCTAGATTGCAATGGATCGATTCGCCCGAATCTCGAAAAAATGGACAAAATAACAACAATCCCCAAATCCTTGAACACTGGGAATGGGCGGAAAAAGCAAAAACTGCATTGATGGATCTAGTGGCAGGAAAACCGATAATCACAATCCCGATCGTCAAAGACCCATTCGATCGTTGGGTATGTGATTGTTATATCGAAAAAGTTTCTGCAACAACCAATTTACAAATTAAGCTTTGTAAACTGGGAATGGCAGTTAGTTATTTACCGTTTAATCGATACTCCTACAGCAGCCGAGAATTGGCTGTACTGCGGGGAATAATCACCGAAACAGCAAATGCTAACCGTAAAAAAATAGGGATTTGGTCAAAACCCGATTTTATTCTTCCTTACGAGTTCAAAAAATTAACAATTCATTAGTTGGTTGCACAATTCAATTCTCAATTTCAAACTTAAACTCAAAGACCGTAAGGGTGGTAATTGACGAATTTTCTAGTGACTTGAAAGTTCGAGATTTTCCATAATAACAGAAAAAAGGCTTCGCCATAAAGTAATGAGTCAAAAACTGACTCATTACATTCTTTATGGAGCCAAGGAAAATGCAAATCACAACCAACGGATTGACTATCGATTTCAAAGAAATCACCATCGCTGGTGGCGGGTCTTGGCATCGTGGAAATCCAGGCGATGTTGAATGGTCGATCGTAAATTTTGGCATGAGTTGGGGCATTTCAGCAAATCTAGCTGATGCTATTTCTGCTGGAATTGCTGAAGTTGCCCTAATCAATTCACAATTCGATGTATCTCAAGAAGAGATATATCAAATGGAAAATGAACGGCTGAATGACACCTATCACTTAGAATCCGAATCTGAGTTTTAGGTTGTGAAAGTCTCAGAATCAATCATGATTCTGAGACTTTTTTTTAACTCCAGATAAAAACTCATCGATAGTTTTATCTGGAGTTTCCCCGTAAACCAAAGCTAGCTCAGAAACACATCCAATATATTTGGTGTTAGCGTGTATTTTGCCAATAAAATCTTGATTATGACTCATTTTTACCATAAATCCTTCATCACCATGCAAAATAAATGGATCGTCAAATGGGGATTTGCAAGACTTATACTCGCCTCTTTTCCATTTCTGATAGTATTGTTGCAAAATATCTGTTTCTTTGGTCATGATTATACAGTTACTTAACGTGTATCTGTTCGCCTCGATTTAATCGCTAATTAAATTATTGTATAGTTATTGTATAATAGTTATATAATCTAATGAGGAATACTTTGTGCTAGTAACCAAAATTATCAATTACATGAAAGCCCAGAAGTATCAGATATTTAGGGGCAAAGACGAATTAAACATCATCTACGTTGAGGGCATGAATATCGACGGTACACTCAACAATGATAGCCCGAATCACTTCAACGATGTGCGGATGATAATTGATTTTGACAATGAAGTACCTGCAATTATCGACAGATGGCAGGCTACAACAGAGCCAGGGTATCACTATACCGATCGACCAATGAATCCTGATGGTGCAGCGCGCATTGCTTTCGGGCAGTATCGATCGTGGCAAATTGGGATTCACGGTATGAGCGAACCCCACGAATCTCTGATTCAAGTTGCTCCTGTTCCTGTTCACCGCGACTACAATAGGGATATGATGCGAACTGGGGATGATATTTTTGAAGGTAACTTCGGAATCAATCAACATCACGGTTACGATCATCCTCAAAATGACATTTACACAGCTTCTGCTGGCTGTTTAGTAGGTCGATCGCGCGACGGTCATGCTCAATTTATGGAGCTAATTAAGTGCGATCGACGCTACAGGACTAACCCTGATTTCATTTTCACAACCACAATAATTCCTGGAAATAAACTATGACTTTTACTGTTACTCCTTGGACACCGACTCCATTACCGCGAATTAATCTTCCAAATGCTCCTACACCAAACACTGGTTCCAACCCCAACCAACCTAGTAAACCAACACCAACAACGAAAATCAGAACAGCTACCGTCAACAAATGTGGCTATGTTGCTCTGTCGAGCACTACTTCTTACCCATTGTCAAAACTCGTTTCTGTTAATGGAATTCCCCGTAGCAGTATCAACCCTGTTCCGTTTACTCCAAGCGGTACAGAAAAAAACCCCTCTTGCAAAGTAGGTAGCTACGGGATGCGGGTACAGTCTCGCCATTTCTCTCACAACGGAAAGCTTTATGTTTTTGCTTCGCCTGCGGGGCCAGGAGCAAAGATTAAGGTTGTCTACGATAAGTAGTTTCAACAAAAAACAGTGCCCTTGCAGACACTGAATGATGGGTGAAAATATATATTTCTTAGAATAAACCAAGCACATCTAAATGTCAATTTATCAAAGTAAGTTTTTGAGCTTTAGCAAAAGTTCTTTTGATTCATCAATCGATTCTTGAGTTTCCGCAGCACGATTAAAAGTTTTTTTAGCATATTCCATGTAGGTAATATCAAAATTTAATCTTGATATTGCTTCAATAATTAATATTTTATCGATGGGTTGAGCAAGCAAAACCCGTCGAGCAAACTCTTTAGCCATCTTTCTGATTTGGTGAAGGAGCTAATAAACCTGAGATTGCGCCGATCGCATTACTCCCGATCACAATGAAAATCTCAGGAATTGGCTTATTCATTACTGCAAGTGCCATTCCCGAAATCAACGAAACTGCCACAGCTCCTGATAAAGTTGCCACAACTAGGCGGTAAGAAAAGTTATCTGTTTTGTGCATTTTGATTATTGTCAAAAGTTTTTGTCAAGGAAAAAGTCTTAATCTGGTATAATTAGATAACTGGCTGCTGATTAAACCGATCCAATTAAATCGATTCGATTTGGTTTATGCCACGTTTTCTATTATAATTGTGTCCTTTTTTCCTATTATACTATGAATGAACCGATCGTAGTGCCCAGAAAGTTTTTATTAGATGCTGATACATTTCAGTTTAGCAGAAATAAAAAAACAGTCCGAACACGGGCTGCTTGGATTGATACACCTGAAATAAGATATAAAACTGATTTAAGTCAGAAGCCAGAAGATTTGAATCAATGGGAATGGGGAGGAGAAGCTAAAACTTTTCTCCTATCTTTGATCAGAAAAAAAACTGTTTGTTTGGCGCCGATCGGACTAGACATTTTTGGTAGAACCATTGCTGACTGGTACTTGTGCGATTCGATCGCCGAAATGTCGGTAACAAATAACATCCAAGTTATCCTAGCTGCTGCGGGCTTGGCAGTCAACGTTCCACCAAATAATTCAGGCTTGATTTATCAAGCAGTGGTTGCTGCTAAGAATCAAGCCCAGAACCTAGGAAAAGGATTCTGGGCAGATGATGATTTTGTGCTTCCCTATATCTGGAAAGCTAATCGCTAATCTTTGAACTCAAGGACATCTATTAAATACCGACGAATTTCTACGTGAACATTCGTAGTTTTCAGCATTATTTCTGCTGTTAACGAACTCAAAAAAATCACAGCAAAAAGAGATAATAAAAATCCCTTGGCTCCCCCTGGAAGCCAAGTACAAAGTTCAGTTACTTCTCTCATTAATCTGGTTTCTTTCTTGTGCTTCGTGTGTGAAGCTCTAATATCTTGCAGTTCTTTCGTTAGCAACTGCACTCGGAATTCCAATGTCGTGACTCGTTCGACAAAAGAATCCGGGAGATTCTGATGTATGTCTGACATATTATTATTGATAAATTAATTCAATCTTAGATCACTTTTTCTACGTGTTTTTACTAGATTTTTGACATTATAGAAAAATAGCGGGTGATAGCTATCACCCGCTACACTACGGCGGTTAGAGGTTGAAAAACTGGGTAGACCGCAGCAGTCAAAGTCGCCAAAACATCACTACGCAGCAACCGGAAAGTTTACCCGTACCCATTCCTCAAGCTCATTTCGCTTCCATCGGCGATCGTACACATCATCGTATTGACGCCACCGGACATAGGCTTCCTTCATCGGTGAGTCGATGTCGATGCTGCATGAGTCCACCGCATCGTCGTAATGCCCGATTATCAGAATCTGTGGGTTGACTAGGCTTGGTTTTGATTTGTCTGAAATGTACGTTTCGTATTCCTTCCCCCCGTTTCTGAACACTGTCATTTTCACTGTGCCGTCTTTGTCGGTTTTGAACTTTACCGATCGCATCCTGTATTTTGACATCAGTTTCGCATTCGCATCCTTAATCAACACACCCAATTGCTCGCTAGTGGCGGTGGGCATGATGATGCCACCACTAGCAAATAGCTTTACAACTACATCAAAAACCCATCGCTGAAACAATTCACATTCTGGTGTGTCAAGTTTAGTTGCAAGTTGTACAGCACCTTGTTCGTACAAATACCAAGATGGACGTTTTGCCTCACCGAAACTTGATTGAAAACGAAAATCAGGGAAGACATTCATTTGCACAAGTCTTGAAGTATCTTTCTCTTGCTTACCTAAAGCTTTTATAAGTTCTGCTGCTCTTACTGCTTTTCTACCAGATTCAGTTAACACCCATGTCAACTCCTGTTCGCCAAACAGTCTGGTTTCAGTTGCGACAATATTTGAACTCATTGGCAATCCTCAGTTAAACTACTTGTCATATTATAAGTAATATAACACAAACCTACGTTTATACGATAACTATTTAACAAAAGTTCATAAAAACTGCGATCGAGACGCGAAAACACTACTAAATCTCAAAAAAGCTGTAATTTAGCCCTAAGCTCAATTTATCCCTATGCCTGATATACCGTACTTTTAGGGATATGTTAGGCATAGGGATAAATTATTTATAGGGCTGCGAAATCTAATATTTTTAGAGACGATCGAGACTAAAGCTATACCACCACTGCTTTTTAGTTTTTAGCAACTAATTTATTTTAGTACGAAAATAAGATTAATTGAACCTCTAAATTTTCTTAGACTACCTCTAAGTCAGCCTTTTTTTCTTTATATGTCAACTAAGAATTTTGGCGTTGCTGAATCAAGGTATGAATGCCCCAGGAATGGGAAGATCATCAAATTTCAAGTAATGTATTAATAATTTAATAGAATGCTTAAGCATTTCCTCGCACTTAGAATAACAAAGAGTCTTGCGATGTAGTCTAGCCAAATAATGTCTTAATCTTGTATTTTCTCCTTCTACTCGTGTCATATAAGTCTTGCTAATAATCTGATCACCATCAGGGATAAACATCGGATATACAGACCATCCATCCGTTACATAGAAGTAGCATTTCCATTCACTTACTTTGTCCCATAATGGTTCAAATGTCTTAGCACGCTAGATCTCCTAATGCCCATCCCAAAATTCCTGGCTTAAAGTGGTCAACCGCTGTCCACAGCCAGATATTGTCTGTTTTTTTTTTCACATAAGTTTGTAATTCGTCGAGTTCACCAACTTCTGGAATGACTTCAGGATCATAAACATCTGGCAAGATTTTTCCGACTTGTTTTACCCAATTTATTACTGTGGTATGATGAACTCCCTTAACTCGTTCTATCGCCCGTAAACCCATACCATTGACATACATTTTTAGGCAATCACATTTGATTGCCTCGCTATAACCTCGTTGGGGCTCATACTCATTGATGAATTGACGACCGCATTGGACACAAATGTGGTTCTGTTTTCCTTTCTTCTTGCCGTTTTTACGGATATGGGTTGATTTACAGTCTGGGCATTGCATAAATTATTCCTCGTATTCATACTCTAACTCAGCAACGCCGAATTTTTAGAGGTGCTTGATGCGATCGAGACGCAAAAACGCTAGATGCCTTATATTCTAAGCTTTCTGTGCTATAAGGAAACTTAGAATATGGTCAAGTTTCTGTGCTAAATCTCAAAAAAGCTGTAATTTAGCCCTAAATTTAATTGAGCCTAAATTTAATTGAGTCTAAACTGAGCATAAATAAAATTTAGACTCAATTAAATTTAGACTGAAGTCACTCGACGCACAAAAAAAATCACTCTCGATCGACACTAAAGCTATACCACTAATTGACAATAGCCAGAATGCTTACAAGAAAAGAGTTTGAGGGTGAGTAATTGAGCTTTGGGGTAGTGGGGGTCGCACGTTCAAATCGTGTCGCTCCGATTAATAAAACCTTCTCTCTGAGAGGGTTTTGTTGTTTTTACAGGTTTTCGGCTATTCTCAATCAGCGGTGACTTTCGTGGCGCGCGATCGAATTTTTGTATTGTACAGAAAGCGATGTCATAGATGCCGATCGCCCTTTGGGTTGTTTTCCGGGAATTTTGCTGTGATTCGGGCGATCGCAATTCGAGTCGCGGGTTCAAATTCCGTCGTTGCGATCGCCAAAACCCGCCTCATGCAGCGGGTTTTGTAGTTGTCCTAAATATTATCATTCTTGAGCCACGATCAAACAATCGCTGCCAACTTTCGACAGAAAATCTGGAAATGCTGATGTGGGAATCCCATCTTTGTTAACAACTCTGCGGAGTGTATAGCCTTTTTCAGGAGCTCTACCGAAAAACGAGTTTCTGCGATTCCAGATATCCCCATTCGGAGTGTTCGGATCTCGATCGATCAAAAAATCCATCAGCCACGGCGGCACAGACAATCCAAACGCGATCGGCGTGATATGCCCGTGTTGCAAAGTTGCATCCGAGAAGCGGAACAAATAACTGAAGCGAGACAATTTGACGGCATAAAGTAACATCCGTCCTGCCATTGACGCATGAAAACTCCAGACAACAGGCTCATAAATCCGCAGCAATAACGTTCGTTGGTCAGCATTCCATTCTGAATTGTACATCGTCAGACAATAGTCTGGCAAAATATTCCCGTCCATAAAGAAGATACCTTGCAGGACTTCGGGGAACTCGGGCGGATGTTCTGTTTTCATCCAAGTTGCGATATCTTTAAGCAGCTTTTGTTCGATTAACATGGTATTATTTAACCTCAAAAATACTGGTGATTTCGTACCCAGTTAGATAACCAAAATTAGGTTCGTAGTGAGGACTTTAGTCCTTCTTCATCCAAGAATAGAGGACTGAGGACTTTAGTCCTTCTTCAGGCAAGGATAGAGGACTGAAGTCCTTACTACAAACCTGGTTTTTCGATTCCAGTTAGATAACCAAAATTAGGTTCGTAGTGAGGACTTTAGTCCTTTTTTATCCAAGGATAGAGGACTGAAGTCCTTACTACAATCCTGGTTTTTCGTACCCAGTTATATAACTAAAATTAGGTTCGTAGTGAGGACTTTAGTCCTTCTTCATCCAAGAATAGAGGACTGAGGACTTTAGTCCTTCTTCATCCAAGGATAGAGGACTGAAGTCCTTACTACAAACCTGGTTTTTCGATTAATTACCGCTGCAAATTAAGTGCAGACGAGCGCCTAACTTTGCCAACGGTACTCACCACATCGACCAACATCTTCAGCGCGATATCTTTAGCAGGGCAAATTCGTCCCGCACTCCGATCGCCCACCGCATGAAAACCCATATGATAAGGGCACAAATTCTCGCGCTTAGGGTTAAATTCGTACACCGTAGAACCCCAGAAACTGCCGTCTAGATGCCCCAAACTGATCGGTATCAGTACCTTGGTGCCGGCGGGGAAAGTGCGCTGTTTGCCTCCAATCGTGGCGGTAAAAGGTTCTGTCGCGACTCGGTGGGTGGCGCTGACGGGAGCCCAGAGGCGCGCACATTCCAGTAGGAAAAGCTCGATCGACGGGCGATCGTCCAAATCGAGATTATCCCAAAAATCCGTCGGATTAATTTCAGCCGTGCGTGTTCCTTTATACGCCGGGAGAGGGCGGAATCCCATAGCCGTGTAACCCAAGTGCAGGGGGCCTTGCAATCCCGCTATCCCCATAATCGATGTCATCAGCTTCGCCAATTCCCGCCTCGTCATGCCGTTGTTTTCCGAGCTCACCTCGAACTCGGCTAGGGCGGGAGAATTTTCGTAGATCGTCGCCGCGCGCTCGATTAAAGCGGACAAATCCCCATGTCCAAACAGGTTAAGACTTTGCAGCAGACTGCCGGCGACGGCGAAATAGTGCGCTGGGCTTTGGCGGATATAATGTAAATCTGTCAGAAGTTCGATCGACTCTTTGTCATCTGGATTAATCGCAAAGATGACGTAATGCAGATATCGCACTAAAAATCCCATCCAACCGCGCCTAGCATCGGTAAAAAATACTTCACCCGCACCGTGCGGCATCTCCGTATAATCTGCGGCTAGGCGATCGAGCAACCGCCTGCTAATTTCGTCTTGCTGGCGATCGGTTGTCGCACTGTTGAAAAGATACTTCTGCATACAGCTTCGGAAGGCTGCGTGGTTGCTGCTACCGTCTGGTTCGCGATCGGACAAAGACAGCAGGAAAAGGTTCCTACCGCCGACATCTTGGTTGGGGGAGAGATCCGGATCGAGCACAGAAGTACCCAGTCGCCATCCGCGCGCCTGGGGCGATGTGAGTGCTTGTTCGAGTGTTGCAAACTCTCCCATCACGACTTGTCCCGCGCAGCAAAAGTTAGCCCCGAAAGCCAGCCGTTTGATAGGCAAATAGGTGGGTTCGTTGGCGATTAAACCCTCGATCAGGGCGATCGCGGGTAGCATCGTTTTGCTGAGGCCTTCGTCGGGGTTTTCCAAAGCCCAAACCTGAAACTCATTCAGAGCCGGGTTCATCAGCGGTGAGAAAATAGTATCTAAATTAAAGTTCATGATAATTCCTCTGAGATCCTCATGCCATAACACGCTTCGCATTTAGTAGCAAGAGGGTATTGAGTCCCTATTAAGCCGGATTCAATACCCGTAAAATTGCGAAAATCAGTAAGGCTAACTATAGCCATCTTTACTTTTGAACGTCGTGGCAATATAGATTAATTCTACTGAATATGTTTGCGTCCAAGTCTAGCCTATTTCCGGAGATTTGGTGTAATCATTTCCAGTCAATTGCGATCACAAAAACGGTTTGTAGTGCGTCCTGGCGTCCGCTCCGGGTACGGACGCCAGGACGCACTACGAACCAATCTTACTCTGGTTACGCGATCGGACACGATATAATTTATGAGGATTGTTGGTAAGTAGATATACTCTCTATTTCTAAAAAATTAGCCCCAATCTCTCATGAATATAATGTTGCTCGGTAAAAAAATGAGGCTCTTTCTCCCATGCTTTAAGCTTGGGTAAAATATAGTTGCGACAAGTATCTGCTTGATTGATTTTCATTGTTTATGTTGCAATAGGGTTTACTTAAAAAATTAGTCAAAAAGCCTTAAGTAAACCGTATTGTGCTCGTAGCTGCGATGTAAAAAGAGGCTCTTTCTCAGTATATAGCGGTTCTCAAAAATTGAGGTATGCCCTATGCCCTATGCCCTATGCCCTATGCCCTATGCCCTATGCCCTATGCCCTATGCCCTATGCCGCCGGATAGTACCTCATCTTTCTGAGAAAGGCTATATGTGTTACTTTCGCTCTTCCTGGTAATAAGCAAAATCTCAAATCTCAAATCTCAAATCTCAAATCTCAAATAAAAAGACGCCCGCGAAAGTTTCCTCTCAGTACAAAAGCACTTTAGAGGAAACTCGCGGGCGTCAAAATCAAACAAGCTTAAATCTTAGAACAGACCAAGCGTGAAAGATTTGTCGATCGGGAAAATAGCACCAATACCCAACCACAGAGTTACCGCAGTTCCCAACAGGAAGACAGTGGTAGCCACAGGGCGGCGGAACGGATTTTGAAACTTGTTCACGTTTTCGATGAACGGAATCAAAATCAAGCCGAGGGGAACGCCAGCCATGCAAGCAATACCCAACAATTTGTTAGGCAAAACGCGCAGGAGTTGGAACACTGGCCACAAATACCATTCCGGCAGAATTTCCAGCGGAGTAGCAAAAGGATTGGCAGGTTCGCCAATCATAGCCGGGTCTAGTACAGCCAAGCCGACGCACAGAGAAATGGTTCCCATGATCACGATCGGGAAAACGTACAGCAAGTCATTGGGCCAAGCTGGTTCGCCGTAATAGTTGTGACCCATGCCCTTAGCGAGCTTAGCGCGTAGCTCTGGATCGCTCAAATCTGGTTTTTTGATAATAGACATAGTGAGAGTGTTCTCC
>NZ_JAAFKD010000041.1 GCF_013299165.1 Microcoleus sp. bin38.metabat.b11b12b14.051 | reverse complement strand
GTCAATTTAACTGGTTCACTCAAGATCATTTTTACCATCTCAATCACACAAGTCACAACTGCTGATGTCAGATTTTTTGTTTCCTAACCCTTTTAGTATAACTGGGGTTATATTTAATTGCAAGCCCCTAAGTACAGGAGAGGTTACCAGCGAGCACTCGAAACAACTGATTCTGTCGTTTATAGAAGTTGTAGATTTGTTTCTGCTAGCCACAGTATTTTACATTACAGCCCTCGGACTTTACGAGCTGTTTATTGACGAGCGGATTAAAGTACCGCACTGGCTGGAAATTCATAGCATCGACGACCTCAAAACCAAACTCACCAGCGTGATCGTCGTCGTATTGAGCGTATTGTTTCTCGCTGAGGTAGTCAGATGGAAGGGCGATCCAAACATCCTTCCCCTGGGAGTGAGCATCGCCTTAATAATCGCTGCACAGACATATTTTTTAAGTTCCCAGGTGAAAAAGCCCAAGTCTGATTTATAGCTATTTTTGCAGGTAAATCCCCAAATATGGCGCCACCACCAAGAGTCCCAAAATAGCTTTTGGTAAGCGTAATATCTTTTATATTACATCTATCTTAGGGAGTAAAAATCTGCAATCTTAAACTTGCTTTTAGAGAGAGGAAGATAGTTGGTTCGAGTAGATAACATTCAAATTGTGTTTAATAATTGGATGTCATTATGCCAGAACAACAGTTTGACGGCTTACCTTCAGAAGCACAACAACTTCCTCAAGGAGCACAGAATATTTTTCAAGCCGCTTTTAAGAGCGCTAGCGAAGATGGAATGAGCCAAGATGCTGCGACTCGCGTTGCTTGGAACAGCGTAAAATCTGAGTATGTTCAAGGTGACGGCGGCTGGCATCACAAAGGCGATGATACTAACCAAACTCGCAAATCTGTACAGTCTGGTGGCAATTAGGCATTAGGCATTAGTCATCAGTCATTAGTCATCAGTCATTAGTTGTATCGTGTCCGCTCAAATAACCTCGGTCATGTTAGATCGCTGTAATAAAGGTTCGTAGTGAGGACTTCAGTCCGCATTTTCAGAGGACTGAAGTCCTCACTACAAACCAATCATTGTATTGATGAATTGATAAAAAGTTAGGTTTATAGCTGCCGGATTCTGCCCTGTTCCATATCTAAATCCTGCGGTTGAGCCGCTATAGCAATCGCCACAGCGGTGAGGACATAAATAACCTCATGAATAGAGCCGATCGCCCATAGCAGAAACGGTTTGATTTTCTTTCTCTGCAACTGTCAACTGTCAACAGTCCACTGCTATAATGTAACGTACTCGCTCGGGCGGCGCATATCCCATTGCAATTGGGCTAAAACCAGCAAGCTAAATACCATGACAAATCCCGTAAACAGGAAAGACCAACCGCTGGTATAAGGCAAAATTGCAATTCCCAACAGGTGAAAAAAACTGGCAGCTAACAGCGCGCGCGATCGCAGGGCCAATCCAGTCCAAAAATATCCGAGTCCGCTCATTCCCAGCCACAGCGGACAGAGATTTGCCAACACTTTTCCCCAACCCAAAAAAATGCCCAAGTCAGTCAGCAGCAATCCCAATAACATCAGGATTACCCAACCGTAAAGCACCCAAGTCAAGCGTTCTTTTTTGACCCAACAGTACGTCCAGCAAACCATAGCCACTGTACCTACGAGGCTGAGTACAGACCACAAAGCTGCTTGCAACATCCAACTCACCGGAAAAAATTGTGCCGTACCAAACATTGGTATCAACAGCAAGCCCCACATTAGGCAAGCTCGATCTAGGCAAGTATAAAATGTTGAGTAAGATCGTTTTTTTCCTAGGGGAAATTCAAAGTGCCAAATTCCTTCTAATTCCAGAATGTCAGGGTTAAGCTGTTTGCGGCGCAGAGGCGGAACTGAACAATTAAAAAAACTCATATTTTACAAAATTTCAATTCATGATTACTTGCTTATGTCCTATCTCACCAGCAATTTTTAGAATTGCAATCAGTCAATTGGATTAATATCGTGTTTTTTTTTATAACTCGGAAGTGATACTTGTTCCAGGGCAAGAGCTAAAGCCATAAGAGAGAGATTTATGAAGTTTATAAAATAGCTCTTGCGACGGATGGCTGCACTGTTATTTATTAGATACTTTGAAAAAAGTAAACCTTGTTACAGAATTTATGCTCACTTCATCCCATCCTCTCAAACAAGTATTTCACTGCCCGGAAGAATCAGATTTTTACTCGCATTGCTTGGAAAGTCTAGTGTTGAATGCCAGCGACGAATCTCGATCGCTCGTAGAGTTTGGTTCTGGAGAGGGCAGCCCAGTTATTAAATCTTTGCTGAGAAGTGATTTTGACGGAACAATCCAGGGATTTGAGCTGAATAATGTAGCTTGGAAAATTGCTCAATCTCAAATTAAGCAATACGAACTGAGCCAACAATACACTGTTCACAATTGCTCTTTTTTTGATTCGCCTTTATACCATTCGGCAGATTGTGTAATCTCAAATCCGCCTTATTTACCCGCTGCCGATGATAAGATTTATCAGCCGCTGTTGCACGGCGGGACAGATGGCTCGACCATTGCTAAGAAACTTTTATCTTTGGACTGCGAACAAGTTTTGTTGATGGTTTCGAGCTATTCTAATCCTGTGGGATTGGTTGATTATGCCTTGGAGCGAGGCTACTCGGTGGCGAATTTTGAGATGGCACCTTTAACTTTTGGCTATTACAGTTCGGAGCAGAAGGTGAAAAGCACGATCGCCAATCTCAGAAAACAGGGCATGGCTTTTTATTCGGAAAATATCTATCTGCTGGCGGGAGTGTTGTTTCAAAAGCAGCAAAAGTCGCAAAGAGATTTGTCGATCGAGCTAATTCAGCTCTTGACTGCGCTGTAAAACACAGCGTTGGTAGATAGTAGGGTGCGTCAGTCACAAACTGTTTTAGCTGAGTTAAAGCTTGTGACTGACGCACCCTACGCACCCGCGCCCGATCGCCCTTTAATTGTGGCCGCTTGGATCGATGTTGGTAGGGTGCGTCAGTCACAAACTGCTGGAGTTGACTCAAAGCTTGTGACTGACGCACCCGCGCGAGATAGCTGCCCGATCGCCCTTTAATTGTGGCCGCTTGGATCGATGTTGGTAGGGTGCGTCAGTCACAAACTGCTGGAGTTGACTCAAAGCTTGTGACTGACGCACCCGCGCGAGATAGCTGCCCGATCGCCCTTTAATTGTGGCCGCTTGGATCGATGTTGGTAGGGTGCGTCAGTCACAAACTGCTGGAGTTGACTCAAAGCTTGTGACTGACGCACCCGCGCGAGATAGCTGCCCGATCGCCCTTTAATTGTGGCCGCTTGGATCGATGTTGGTAGGGTGCGTCAGTCACAAACTGCTGGAGTTGACTCAAAGCTTGTGACTGACGCACCCTACGCACCCGCGCCCGATCGCCCTTTAATTGTGGCCGCTTGGATCGATCGCACTACAGCCAACCCAGCCCGATCGCCGATCGACTTCTCCTGATCGTAGCCCAACAGCAATTCCCAGGCCTCATCCGGGTATCTGTCTGCCAGCGGGATCGCCACCTCATCAAGCATCCAGCGCCCGTGACGTTCATCTTCTCGGATGTGGAGTTCCCAGTAACCCATCGCAGCTTGCGAGAGGCCCAGACGCTGCGCGGCGGCTAGATAATTGCGGTAAGCCACTGGCCCGGCGATCTCAAAATAAGTAAGTCCGCCGTTGTAGCGCAGAAAATGGCGCTTGCGCTCGGTAAGCAAGAAATTGTGGTTGATGCTGGCGAGCACTTGCCAAGGCACTATATCGAAGTAGGCTTCCGGTTCCGTACTCATGCCGAATTCTGCCAGCATTTGGGCAAAATAAGTCGAGTGCTTCCGGGCTAAGCGACCGCCGCCGTATTCTTCGATCAGCACCCGCGTCAGCGTTGACTGAATTTCGTTGCCGGCACCGCCGATGATGCGAGAAACGCGGCTGGCTTCCACTAAACCGTCGAAGGAGGCGATCGCCAGCAGGTGTCTGTATCCCCCTTCAGTCATCTGTTCCCG
The DNA here is from genome assembly GCF_013299165.1 of Microcoleus sp. bin38.metabat.b11b12b14.051. Lineage (NCBI taxonomy): Bacteria > Bacillati > Cyanobacteriota > Cyanophyceae > Oscillatoriales > Microcoleaceae > Microcoleus > Microcoleus sp. bin38.metabat.b11b12b14.051. The sequence goes on along the minus strand of NZ_JAAFKD010000041.1, from coordinate 45,768 downwards.
CAGGTAGCGATCGATCTGGGTGAGTTCTGGATTGACATCGGCTGCGGCGCGATCGCGCAGAGCTTGCTTGACATCCTCAATGTTTTGCAGCGCTGCAACGTCGATTTGGGCGATTTCCCACTGCTGCCAGGGTGCTTCGATGCGATCGCGCACTGAACGCAAATAGTGCGATCGTTCGTTGTTGTAGCGGCGCAAGTCGTCGTACCAAAACAAGTTGAGGCGGTTGATGCGGTACAGCAGGCGCTGCAAGAACAGGTGAGCGGCCTCATCGCCCTCCGGTTGCTGGTATGCCGATCGCACCGCCACGGCGATCGCGCTTTCCAAATCGCTGACAAGTAACGGTTTTGCCACCACCGTCTTGTCTAAATCTTCCATCTCTAGCAAATTGACAAATTGGCGATCGGCTGCATCGTAATTTGGGAGTGTCGGCTTATTTTTAGGAAGAGTCGGCGAGTCAATTTTTGGGAGTAAGTCTGCGGTATTTTGCATGGAATCAAGTTATCTTAACTCAGATTATTGTGCTGCCTACCACCACAGCCAACCGTTGTAGATTGCTGAAGATTTTGGCTAGTTAATTTCAAGATAACGAATCAGTCAGCCGGATACACCTTTCTATTGATAGATATTTTTGAGTTATCATTGTTATCTGCTCTGCCTTTAACTAACCATTTATATCATGTCAGGTTCGTAGTGCGGAATGCGAGTCCGCAGCATAAAAGCGGACTGAAGTCCGCACTACAAACCGACTTTAGTCCGCAGCATAAAAGCGGACTGAAGTCCGCACTACAAACCGACTTTAGTCCGCAACATAAAAGCGGACTGAAGTCCGCACTACAAACCGGCAACGCTTCTGTTGAATATCCCAGATTCACGGCGCTGCAAGTAAATCTCCAATCTCCAATCTCCAATCTCCAATCTAAAATCGAGTGACTGGCTGTGGGAGCGATCGACTAATTGGCGCTAATATTTGAGCATCTTGTGTAGCACGTACAGCTTCCCGCCACGCTGTGATACCGCCTGAGAGGAAAGCTAAACTCAAATTAGTTTTTTGCAATTTTTGATATGCTTTAACCGATCGCCCGCCCCGCGCGCAATAAAGTACAATAGTTGGCTGAGTGCGATCGGAATTGACACTCGATCGAGCAATAGCCTGCACTTGCTTGACACCGAATCCAGCCTCAATATCAATTAGGGGAACCAGCGGACTTTCACCGATGCGATCTTCGGCGTACTCTTCGGGCGATCGCACGTCAATCAAAATCACTGATTTTAACTTACCCTGCTGCAATTCGGCAACGGTTACTTTTTTGGCATTCAAACTAGCGGCAAAAGTCGGAATATCCATGTGATTAATTAAGGCAAATGCACTAAGAGTACAAACAGTAATCAAGCAAACACCAGAAAATACTCGCAAAGGGCGTAAATAGCGAATCATATCTTTTTTGAATTTGTCATTTAGCATTTTTATTGTTCCTAGAAACGGATAGAGTAGTTGTCCGAGATAGCCAACAGATATGCGATCGGAGATACCATATTTTTGGGGTCTTTTCCCTGCTGGCATATAGAGAGTGCCAAACAGTAAATCTAACAGTGGCAACTGAACCGCAAAGTTTTTGTTATAAATCTCCGGAATTTTAGTATGATGCCATTGATGAAATTCTGGAGTAGCAACGAACCATTTTAGCACACCAAATCTGATATTAATATTAGCATGAATCAGAAATGCGATCGCCGCCGAATAAAGACCATAAACTACCAAATTTTCCTTGGTAAATCCCAACCAGAAAAGAGGCAGAATTTTGCAAATCTGAGTAAAAACTTGCTCGCAGGGATGCACCCGCACTGCTGCCAACCAGTCCATACGTTCGATGCTGTGATGGACTGCATGAAATTGCCAAAGCCAGGGTACTTCATGCAGCAGTCGGTGAGCGATATAATATGCCAGATCGGAAACGATAACTACTTCGACAAACTGCAACCAGACGGGTTGAGAAGCTACTTTGCTTTGCAATTCCGGGTTGAGAAAATTAGTCATCATTGACAAAGTTACAGTTGCAACAATAGCAACAGACTTGCCAATAAAATGACCAGTAAAAAAATAGGTAGCATCGGTTGCCCATCCGAGACGGAATATCTTTTGCTTGTGCAAGGAAAAGATTCTTTCCAGGGGAATGAAGATGCAGGCTAAGATGATGAACCCTTTGACAATTTCTGGTAACATGAGATGATCATTGACAGTTGACAGTTGACAGAAGAGCCCGCCCGCGGAGTCGAGGGGTTGACAGTTGACAGAAGAGCCCGCCCGCGGAGTCGAGGGGTTGACAGTTGACAGGTAATGTCTATATTTACTTACTCACTTCTGTACTACCAGCAGGGCAGACAAAACCATCATTGTCAAGGATAGGATTAGGCAGTTGGGTCTTCCCAGGAGAATTTGCTTGACACAGAATGCCTACAGTAGTCTTGTCGTTGTTAGCTGGGGAAACAGGTAGTATAAATACCGCCCCGACATAGCTAGGCAAATTATGGGTTTTGCTGATGGATACCGCATAACTAAATGCAGCATTTTTTGTAATGCTGATTGAATAGTTATAGTTGATTGTCTGAGTTTTAATGCCCAGCCCCAAGTCATTAAGGGAATTAGAAAATACACCTTTTTCTGCAAAATTAGCTTGTTGGGCGCGGTTCATTGAACCCACATATTGCCTACCTTCTAACCGCCTCGCTTTCAGGGAACAATCCAGAAAAGAAGGAAGGGCGATCGCAGCAAGAATTATAATTATCACGAGCAAAATAATCAGTTCCACTAAAGTGAATCCCCCATCGTTTTTTTTATTACGAATAATGTTTTTTTCTGAAAATTGTGCTTGTTTGTTGAGTGCATCGAGTTGAGGTTTTGTCTTAAGCTGCATGGTTGTTCTCCAAATGTGTGATTAGAGTATTTTTTAAATGAGTAATGGTTAGAGGAGAGGCGCGATGATATTCTGGTTTCAGGTAAATGCCTGATTTCAGTGCGGCGGGGCTTCCAAAGTTCGCATAATGCGCCTTGCTTCTACTCTATCTCTATTAAATCACCAGGCTATTTGAGAACTTGAGTGAGTTCTCATCGACTTCTCATCGACTTTAGACATTACTGGTATTTAATAGCCCGACTGACTATAATTGAATAAATGCTTAGAGGAACGGTAAATTATGGCTGTGCAGTTGCTCAAAAGACTTTTCACAGTTGAAGAATACCATGAGATGGGTAAAGCAGGGATTCTTGCGGAGGGCGATCGACTAGAATTGATAGAAGGAGAACTTGTTGAAATGGCAGCTATTGGAACTCGTCACGCAGGTTGCGTTAACCGCATTACTCGAATCTTCTGCCGACTTCCAGAAGAAAGTGCGATTGTGACTGTACAAAACCCGATTCAAGTCAGCCAGCGAACTGAACCGCAACCGGATTTAGTGTTGTTACAACCTCGCGCCGATTACTATTCAACCGCCCATCCGCTACCATCGGAAGTTTTGCTGTTAATAGAAGTAGCTGATACTTCCATAGATTATGACAGAGATGTGAAACTTCCTATTTATGCCCGATCGCAAATTCAGGAAGTCTGGATTGTCAATTTACAGGAAAACTGCTTGGAAGTTTACCGCCAGCCGACTGTTAACGGTTACGGTTTAATCCTCCGGTTTTGGCGGGGCGACGAAGTTTCGCCGCTGGCTTTTCCCGAATTTGTAGTTAGTGTGGATTTGGCGATCGGCTAAATAATAGACTTGAATTATAAAAATAATTAGGACGCTGCTCAAAGCCCATACCACAATTTTTTTATTCTTGTGGGACGGGCTTCTAGCCTGTAGGAAAAATAATTAGGACGCTGCTCAAAGCCCATCCCACAATTTTTTTATTCTTGTGGGACGGGCTTCTAGCCTGTCCAAAAATTTGATTCAAATGATTTTTACAATCTTGTCTAAGGATTATTTGCATTCTAGGCGATCGCGAAAATACTCCTCATACAAACAGCATCTCGCACTGCAATAATTACCATCCAGTTTCACCAAACCCATACTGTTCAATTTAAACGCTAATTCCGACTTCAACCTGACGGGATTTGAGACACTCGCAACCTCTCCCATCGCCTCGATTAATTCGGGATATTTTTCTAAATTCCACAAATGGCGGCGCAAATGATCGGTGTAAATTCCGGTTTCGGTTGTCGCCGATTTTAACAATTGATTTAAAGTCACATCTTGACAGACAATGCGATACATAGCCAGCCGCACTAAATAGGGATGTCCGCCCACTAAAGCCATCAAGTCTGCAACTTCTGTCGCACTCCAATTCAGTCCGTGTCGCCTCGCCAAATCTTGCACTTGCTGCGAATTAAACTCGGACAATTCAATCGGCAATCCGACATTAAACGGCGATTTATTCACATCTAGCGGGATGTAAACTTCGGTGGAATGTACCACAATCAAACGAAACTTTTTCCAAATATCTCGCCGCTTCGCTTCTTCATGCAAAGCGCGCAACAACCCAAAAAAGTCGTCGGCAATTTCCGGGGATTCAAACAGGCGATCGCTCTCATCCAAACCTAACGTCAGAGGCGGTGACGATTCTGACAGCAAATACTGTTCAAAATAAGCCTTGCAGCACTGATTGCTGCCAATCATATCGGCTAATTCCCAGCACTTCGGCAAGTGTTCCAGCATTCCCAATTCTTGACCGACGCTAGCACAAAACCACTGCAAAAAAGTATCAGAATTAGCGAATATTCTCCGATTTGCTAGCTGAAAACTCAGGGCTACCGTGCGAGAACCTTGCGCTTCTGCGTGATGCAAAATCCGCGCCATCAAGGAAGTTTTGCCCATCTGTCTGGGCGCTTTGATGCGGATCAGGGCTCCCGGTTGGGCGATCGCCTCGTAACACCGCGATTCGATCGGAGGGCGATCGACATAAAAGCGAGAAGCGACTTCTACTTGTCCTCCCGGCAATTCTGGCGCTGCTGCTGGCTGGGGTGGAATTATTGACTGTTTTGTGCTAGTAATTGAGTTCCAATTTACAGCGAATTCATGGTCGGCAGTTAACGATGTGCGGCCTTCTTTGATGATAGTTAAAATTTCTGATAATAACTTTGATGAGTCGCCCGCACAACGCCAAATCCAGGGCTGAATTCCTTGTAAACAACTGAACAAATCAAAGGAAAGCGGTGTATTTGACTCAAGGCAAATCGGTAAAATAGCTGTTTTTTTAGCAGTTAAATTGTGCAAATGCTTGGCTAACTGCACTTGTTCTAATATCATTTCGCTGGCGGCCGATTCTGCGGATATTAGCAGCAGTAAATAATCGGAAAGCTTTAAATACGATCGTGAGTCGCTGCTGTTGTTAATTAAAAAGACTTCGTGGCCCCCGGCGCTCAAAGTTTCGTGCAACTGCTGGGAAAGAATGTGGTTTGAGATCGATCGCGCGTTAGTGTTAGCAAAGCGATCCGTAGCAAAGCCCGCCCCTACGGGGGCTACGCCAACGAAAGTGATCGCCACTTTTGCGCTCACCACCCGTACCTCCTCCGGCTCCGAATTCGCCTCAAAATCGGCTAAATCCCGCCATTCCTGCCCCAATCCGCGACAAATTTCGATGAAATTGACATAATCCACAGGTTTGCCATTCAGGAAATGACTGACAGTAGATTGCGCCATCCCTAAATCCTCAGCCAGGATTTTCTGACTGGGAAAGCCATTTCTCAGGAGAGACGATTTAACTGCACGAATGAACTCTTCGCGCACTTTTAGCGATCGTGGCATTGCTTATCGCGATCGAGACACTGCAACCATCATAAAGGACAGCCGCCCGAAAGTCGATGAAAAGTCGATGAATTTTCCAATAAGTCAGTCGTCAACTCAAATAGTGGCCTGATTTGATTAGAAATAACAAGGTTGGATCGCATCAAAACGAGGTAAACGCATGGTGCATTTTCTCCTAATTTGGTCGCTGGCGTCAGCTACCGAGCCACCGAGTTTCGCCTTCACACCGCCGATGTTGTTGCTGGGAGTTGTGCTAAGTGCGATCGATATATTAATTCTCACAACTCACCCGCCCAGATAAAGTTTTGACTGCAAAAATATCTCTTATGTCATTTATCCGAACCATTTTTCAGTTAATTGTTGCTGGTTCAGCAATGTATCTATCTATTTATTACTGCATTTCTTATGCTAGTATGTCGGCTCAGTTTTACGGCGGTAAACTTGACCCGGACACTGGTGGACTTGGATTCGGTATGTTGTTGGGTATTTATTTATATCCGTCGTTACTCTTCCTGATTTTTTCAGGAACATGGATATACAAAAACTTTTCCAGTATTTTATCTTGCTATTTTATCACTGTTTTTGTAGTAAATATAATTGTCTGCAATCTAATAAACAGAACTACATTGATAGGATTAATAGCTGGCTTTCTTGTGGTGTCCATGATGCTATCTCCACTAATTATTTTAGTCTCTACGACAGCGCATTATACAGCATCCATATTTCACCGCTGGCGAGGACAGCGATAGCGAAGCGCTCATACTTTTAGCGCGCACAGCTAGCGTGTTGGTGCAGGCACAATAGAAGTAGATGCAGGACAAGGCGTGTCAACTTAACATCAAATGCTGTACCGATATCGTTTGTAAGTCCGACAGTCCGACAGGGAATTCATTCCCTGTCTCATAGCGAAAGTCCTCTCAAAGAGGACTGAAAAGCCAATTAAATAAACCTCTTAATCCTCAACTTTAAATCTCAAATCTCCAATCTAAAATCAATCATTCCCAATCTAAAATCTAAAATCTAAAATTGATAGTCGGTTTTAACCGACTTTCGCTTTGAGGCAGGGGTTTAAACCCCTGCCTCAATGCGGATTTGACCTTAAATTGACTGCTAACCCTCCCTAAAGTCGATAAAAAGTCGATGAAAAGTCGATGAATTTTCCAATAAGTCACTCACCAACTCAAATAGCGGCCTGATTAGATTAGAAATAACAAGGTTCAGCACTGTCTAAAGGAGGTAAAAGCATTGTGCATTCTATCCTAATTTGGTCGCTGGCGTCAGCCACTAATCGATCGGGTTTCGCCTTCACACCGCCGATGTTTTGGTTGCTGCTAGGGGTTGTGCTAAGTGCGATCGATCTATTAATCATCACAACTCAGCCACAAAGATACAGATATTACCTGCTGATGATGGGAGTTGCTGCTCTAATTTCATCCTTTATTTTGTGGAGAGGATCGGTAACATTTCAATTCAGTTGGGCAAATGTAATGTATGAAGATTTTGACTGGCAGATATCCTACTGGATGGGAATAGCCCTCGCGCTGAGTATCTGGATTAGACCAATTTTCATTTTTCGCAAAAAGTTTGTCATTCCTGAATCCACCGCAGCAACAACTATCTCCGAAATTCTATCTGGAGAAACTGGAATGGTGATTTATGAGGGTGCTTCTTGGAAAGCTCGCAATGAAGATTCCCAACTAATCGCATCCCGACAAAAAGTTTACGTTTTGCGCCGGGAAGGAAACACGCTGATTGTGATACCTGACAGATTAATTCACAACAGCTAAATCTGGGTTTGTTATTTCTTTTATTAGACGGCGATTGAAATCGCTTCTACACAAACAAAGTCCGCCTCCGCGGACTAAGAAATCACTGTCAACTGTCAACTTTGATCGATCGGCGATTGAAATCGCTTCTACACAAACAAAGTCCGCCTCCGCGGACTAAGAAATCACTGTCAACTGTCAACTATCAACTGTCAACTGTTTAGGAGATTCACTATGTATCAGTATTTTTTGATGGTGTTGTTTGCAATCACCGGAGTATCCTTAGCCAGCAGCGTTAAAATTGTCCGTCAAGGAGATGAGGCTTTAGTTGAAATTTTCGGAAAGTACGATCGCAAAAAACTAGAACCTGGTATCACATTTCTGATTCCCTTTGTCGAGCAAGTCGCCTACCAACAAACTCTGCGCGAGCAAATGTTAAAACTGCCACCGCAACAATGTGCAACTCACGATCGCGTTTTTGTCACCCTGGAATTTATTGTGTACTGGCGAGTAATTGACTTAGAAAAAGCTTCCTACAAAGTGCAGAATCTCAAGGAAGCTATGTTCAATATGCTGATTCTTTGCATTCGGACTCAGATTGCTAAGTTAACTGTCGAGGAACTTCATACAGCTCGCCATCAACTCAATAATACTTTAGTGGAGGAGTTGGATACAACCACCGATCCGTGGGGTGTCAAGTTTACGAGGGTGGAGTTGCGCGATTTTGCGATCGGCACTAAAACGATTAAACCAGAATATTCCGACAAAAAAGAAGCATCAAAGTTGCGATATTAGGAATTAGTATTTCCTCGTTTTCCTCGCTCCCAGTATCTGCCCATTCCTGAAAAAAAACACGTCAAACCCAAAGTCCAGCAGGGGTTTAAACCCCTGCCTCAAAGCGAAAGTCCTCTAAAGAGGACTAAGAAGAAGACTTTTAAATTCATTAGTCCTCTTTAGAGGACTTAAGCTTTGAGACAGGGAATTCATTCCCTGTCGGACTGTCGGACTATCGGTTTTACTATAAACAAAGAGGATACACTACCATGAGTCCAGAAAATTCTCTATCAGCTATCATTTCAGTTTATCGTTACGAATGCTTCTTGTTTTCAATGTACGTCGGAGTAATTGGCGTGCTAGCTCACCCCTCATTTATTAACGATAAAATTCGGGAGATGCCATCGGAACCAAAACAGTATCTTAGCTCAATGAACAGAGGGCAAACAGCCTATTTTGCTCAAAAAAATACTTTGGCTAATTCTGTTGAAGCATTGGCAACAGGCATTCAAACTGAAACCCCAAATTACAAGTATTCAGTTCATGCCACCAAGCAAGCAGCATTTAATTATGGACTATCCAAGCACTTAAAAAATACAAGTTATGTGGGCGGTGTCTTTGTAGTTCCTGCTAAAGAAGTCGATCAAAATGCTGCCAAAGATGAACTCAAGACAATAGCCATATTGTGCAAAGCTGATTTTCCAGGTTTAATTCAAGTGGCAGAACCCACTTATCAAAATGGTAAAACTGCTTGCGGCAAAGGCACGACAGCAGTGACCGAATAATTTAAATTTAGGGCGGATCATGACAGCCGATTACAATATTAAATCGGCATTTACTTGATTTTTCAAGGACTAAAGTCCTTACTACAAACAAAGAGGAGATTATACCATGCGTCAAGAAAATTCTAAGCCAGCTAATGGTTGCGGATGTTTAGTGCTTTTAATGTGTATTGGAGTATTGACCGCGATCGCTGTACCATCTTATCTGAATATGGCAAATAAGGCTAAGCAATCAGAAGGCAAACAGTATGTTAGTTCGCTGAACAAAGGTCAGCAAGCTAAATTTGCAGAAAACAATGCTTTTAGCAATTCTATTGCTGCTTTAGAACTTCGGCTTAAAACCGAAACAACCAACTACAAGTATTCAACTCTGGCTAGAAAGCAAGCTGCTTTTAATTATGGAGTGTCCAAGCAAAAAACAGAAAAAAGTTATGTTGGTGCTGTCTTTCTAGTTCCTGCCAAAGAAGTCGATCCCAATGCTGCTAAAGATGAAATGAGAACAAGATCCATCTTGTGCGAAGCTGACGATCGCGGTACAATTGAACCAGGGGAACCAATTTATCAAAATGGCAAACTTATTTGCGGCCAAGGCACAACGGAAGTGACAAAATAATCTAACTAAACGCAAGCTTATGATAGTCGATTACCAATATCAAATCGGCGGCAGTCTTCCGCAAGATGCACCTACTTATGTAGTCCGCCAAGCCGACTTTGCACTCTATCAAGCCCTGAAAGCCGGAGAGTTTTGTTACGTGCTCAATTCCCGACAAATGGGCAAATCCAGCTTATTAGTTCAAACCGTACAAAAGCTCTCGGCCGATCGCATTGCTTGTGCTACGATCGACCTTTCGGACATTGGCAGCCAGCAAGTCTCTCTGGATAAGTGGTACGGCGGCGTCGCTTACAAGCTTTTGTGCAGCTTCAACCTGTTTAACCCCGTCGAGTTTATGACTTGGTGGCGGGAGAGAGAGTTGATGCCGCCCGTGCAGCGCTTAGGAGAGTTAATTGAGGAGTTGCTGCTGGCAAAAATTGCTCAACCGATTGTCATTTTTATTGATGAAATTGATAGTGTTCTCAGTTTTCAAGAACCGCTAGATGATTTTTTTGCTCTAATTCGATCTTGCTACAACAAACGCGCTGTCAAGTCAGAATACCAGCGGTTAACTTTTGCTTTGCTGGGAGTTGCTTCGCCGTCTGATTTGATTTCCGATCCAATCCGCACGCCGTTTAATATCGGTTTGGCTATTGAATTATACGGCTTTAATTTACAGGAATCTCTGCCTTTAGCTAAGGGATTTGAGGGAGAATTTGACAATCCTCAAGAGGTTTTACAAGAGATTTTGGATTGGACGGGAGGACAGCCGTTTCTGACTCAAAAGCTTTGTAAGCTGATTCTGCAAAATATTAAATGCTTAGGAGATACTTCTATTATTTATGGTGTAAATGAGGAAATAAGGACTGAAGTCCTTACTACGAACCAATTATTAATTGGTGAAATAGTACAATCTCAGATTATTGATAATTGGGAATCCTCCGATGAACCGGTACACCTCAAAACAATTCGCGATCGCCTTTTCAGAAGTCAGTACCGCGCTAGTAGGTTGTTAGGACTATATCAAAAAATCTTGCAAGTCGATTCCCCCCAACCCCCCTTAAGAAGGGGGGAGGAAATGCAAGTCGATCCCCCCCAACCCCCCTTAAGAAGGGGGGAGAAAATGCCAGAATTCCCCTCAGTCAAATTAACCAGGAATGAGGAACTTTCAGAACCCCCCGATTGTAGGGGCGGTGCCCCCGTGCCCGCCCTGGCAGGGGGGATCTGGGCCGATAACTCTCCCGAACAAACAGAATTGCGGCTGAGCGGATTAGTCGTAAAACGAGCCGGAAAATTAACTGTATCCAACCGCATTTATGCAGCTATTTTTGACCAAAACTGGGTAGAAAAAGCACTCGGCGACTTGCGCCCCTATGCCGAATCACTAATAGCATGGATAGCATCAGATTGTCAAGATGAATCTCGATTGTTGCGCGGTCAAGCATTGGCAGATGCGCGAGAGTGGGCTGCTAATAAAAGTTTGAGCGCGCAAGATTATCAATTTTTAGGTATTAGCCAAGAAGCGGAATTTGCCAGGTTTCGCGATCGCGAAAAAAAAACTCAAGCTGAAATGGAGCAACTGCGCCGCGAAAAAAAGTTACTAGAGGAACTTGCAGAAGCACAAAAACAGAAAAGAATTACTCAATATAAGTTATGGCGCGAGTACAACATCAGATTAGCACTTCTTACAGGAGGCGCAGCAATATTAATATCAATCCTGATTGTAGCATTTTGGGTGAAACCGTCAATCGAAGAAAGAAATAACAAAATTCTGACTCTCAGCGTACTATCAGAAACGCTATTTGCTGCTGATAAAAAAGACGAAGCTTTGCTAGAAAGCATCAGGGCTGCTACTGAAATGAAGCGATCGCTCGGAGTGAGTTCAGAAATTCAGACGCGAGTGGCGATCGCCCTAGAACAGGCAGTTTACAGATTCACCGCACGCCGCAGCTTCCAGAGTCAAGCCAGTAACCTTGCTTTCGCGAGCTTCAGTCCCGACAGTCAAATACTCGCTACAGCTACCCATGACAATGATATCAAACTTTGGCAAACTAATGGAACTTTACAAGCAACATTGACCGGGCATACTGATAAAATTATAAGTGCAATCTTCAATCCTAGCGGTCAGATAGTTGTTTCTACCAGCGACGACAAAACTGTCAAGATTTGGCAAAATAACGGAAAGTTGATGCACAATTTAACAGGACATAGCGCTAAACTAACCAGCGTTTGTTTGAGTCCAGATGGCCAAACAATTGTTTCAGCAAGTGCCGACGGAACTGTTAAGTTTTGGCAAATTAACGGGCAAGAATTGTTAAGTTTTAAAGTAAATCAAGGTTGGATAACTCGCATGACTTTTAGTCCAGATGGTCAGATACTTGCGGCGGCTGGCAATGATGGCACTGTTAAAATGTGGAGTTTGACAAAACTTGTGCAAAAAATGCAAAAACAGCAGTCAGTCGAGGCAAGTAGCGATATCAAGTTGCTACAAATTCTACAGATTGATAGCGAGCAAATTGTGAGTGCAAGTTTCAGTCCCGACGGAGAAATGCTGGCGGCGGCAAGTGCTGGAGGAACTGCGATAATTTGGAGCAAAGACGGTATACCGCTAAGTATTTTAAAGCATACAAGTGGATTCACAAATATTAGTTTTAGTCCCGATAGTCAAATGTTGCTATCTGCAAGCAAAGATAAGATATTGAGACTCTGGAAAGTTGACAGCAGGGCAGGTACGGGGGCAGGCACGGGGGCAGGCACGGGGGCAGGCACGGGGGCACTTCCCCTACACATTTTAAGAGGTAATAAGGCTGCGGTTTCGAGTGCGAGTTTTAGTCCTGATGGTAAGGCGATCGCTAGTGCGAGTGCAGATGGTACGGTGATACTGTGGAATCTCGATCTTGACGATTTGTTGGTGCAGGGCTGCAATCGGGTACGGAATTACTTTCAGACAAATGCGATCGCCAATTCGAGCAATCGCCACCTCTGTGATGGCGTTAAAAGTCGATCGGGGCTAACACCAAAAAAACCCGGTTAAGAGGCAAAGTCTTGAGTTTCGCACCAAAATATCTACACAAAAACCTGGTTTTTGGACAATTCTGGATATGTTTAAATTTAGTAGCATCTAATAAATAATAGGTCAGGGCGATCGGTGTATTCAACTCTAGAGCAAAAGTACCAGCGCCTGCAAACACAGTTAACGGGCGGCATCATTAGCCTTGGTGGCATTTTCTGCACCGGTACTCTCTGGTATTGGCAGGTAGAAAAATGGCCTTTACTGGATGCCGCTTACATGACAGTATTTACCTTAGCAACTGTCGGATATGGCGAAATTCATCCCCTCGGCAGACGCGGGCGAATGTTCACCATGTGCCTGATATTGATGGGCGTGATTGCTATTGGTTATATCGTCAACCGCTTTACAGAAGCGCTGATTCAAGGATATTTTCAAGAAGGAGCAAGAATTAGGCAACAGCGGCGTTTGGTAGATTCTTTGATCGGGCATTACATTCTCTGCGGTTTCGGGCGCACTGGGCGGCAGATTGCCTTGGAATTTCAGGCAGAAAACATTCCTTTTGTGGTGGTAGATTTGGCGGTACAGTCGGTGCAGGCTGCTTTGGCGCTGGGGTATACGGCGGTGCAGGGAGACGCGACTCTGGACGAAATTTTGCTAAATGTGGGGATCGATCGCGCACTTTGCATAGTAGCAGCTTTACCGTCGGATGCCGAGAATTTATACACTGTACTGTCGGCGAAAACTCTGAATCCGAAGGTACGGGCGATCGCCCGTGCGACTACAGAAGAAGCAGTAAAGAAGTTGCAGCGGGGCGGTGCTGATGCGGTTGTATCCCCCTACATTACGGGCGGTAAACGCATGGCAGCGGCGGCTTTAAGACCTCAAGTGATGGATTTTTTAGATGGGGTTTTGACGGGCACTGATAGTTCTTTTTACATGGAAGAATTTCTGGTAGATCCCAATAGTTGTGTCTACGTCGGACAAACTTTGAGAAATGCTAAATTGCGATCGCAATCCGGGGCGTTAGTTTTAGCGATACGGCGCGCTGGCGGGACTTTGATTGTCGGGCCAACTGGAGAAACTGCGATCGAAGGAGGAGATACGCTAATTTGTTTGGGCACCGCCGAACAATTGCGAACTCTCAATCAAATCCTCAGCCCCCTGAGTTTTCGCCTCCCGCGCCCTCCAAACTAAATTGAAGAAGGACTAAAGTCCTCACTACAAACGGTTAATTAGGTTCGTAGTGAGGACTTTAGTCCTTTCTTCCTTCTGACTAATGACTGATGACTAATGACTAATAGACAAGATTGCAAAAATAGCTAGGAACGGGCAAGATGCCCGTTCCACAAATTTTTTTTCTGTGGAATGGGCATCTTGCCCGTTCCAAAAGCTGATTAAAAAGACTTTTGGAAGAAATATAATGACAAATGACAACTGACAACTGACAACTGACAACTGACTTCTAATATCAATCGCACTTTAAACCCGCTGCTGTGGCTGTCGGAAATTCGATCGGCACAAAAGTCACCCCAAACTGCTGCTGAGAACACTTGACAATATGCACCAATTTAGGACTAAAATTTTTGCGTTCTCCCATTGTGTCAAACTGAATTGTTCCCGTGGCTCCGGTAGCGCTAAAATTTGGATCTGCCATAGTTGTTTGCATCCCTTCCCGGCTGGGTTGTGGCTGCATCTCTATCGCTTGAATCAGCGTCTTTGCCGCATCGTAGGTTAACGCAGTGCGGTGACTGACATCTCCTTTCCAAAGCTTGCGAGTATCCTCAATAAATTTGCGGTTGGGAGAATTTAAAGGATGCCAAGAGACTGCTGCTGCGAATTTATCATAAGACGGTAACTGACTGGCAGCTTCTAAGGTTTTTTGACCGTATATTCCCCCGGTACCGACAACCCAATTGCGATCGAGATTGGCTTGAAAAAGTGCCATCGCATTATTGACAGAAAGTGGGACGTGACTCGGATTTAAAACAATCGTTATTTTTTCAGTTTCCCCGACTTCTTTGATGGCTTTTTTTACGTCAAAGTCGCTTTTCGACAAATCAAACTCTGTGATATTTGCAATAGTTCCTCCCCGTTCTCTAAACTGTTTTCTAAATTCTTCCCAAAAAGTCGAGATGGATTCGCTTCTGGAGTTGTAGAAACCTGCTATTTTGGTTTGACCTTGCTTTTCACTCAGATATTTTGTGAATACTTCAACACTAACTTTAGTGCTAGGAACAGTTCTAAAGAAAAAATTCCGGCGTTTTTCTGTGACTACTTCTGTTGTACTCCCTGGGGAAATTAATACTAAATGATTTTGGTTGTAAATATCGACTGTATGGGCTGTTGTTGGGTTAGTGTAGTGACCGATCGCACCCAAAATACCTGTGAGTTTGACTAGGGAATTAGCACGGGCGATCGCCTCTTCTTTGAGATTGGCATCGTCAGCAATTATGACTTGTAAACCTTTGCCTTTAATAGCTTGATTTTCCTGAAACTCTAAACCCTTTAGATTGCGCTCTAGGTCAGCGTTGAATAATTTTAAATTAACTTCCGTTTGCGCTTGAGCAACTCCCCGCAGGATTTGTTTAGCCAAATCGATTTCGGCTCTACCTTGTTCGTTTATGCCAACTGGAACGATAATGGCGATTGTGTAATGCTCGACTTTTGTCGCCTTGAGCAAGGCATTATTCATATAAATCAAGGTTTCGGGATCTTTTTGTTCTTCTTCTATCCACGACCTTTTAAAGAAATTAAATGCTTCCCGATAATTGTGTTTTGCAAATTCATTCAGTCCGCTTTGCTTTAATCGAGGGTTCGAGGATTTGAGGATAGATTCTTCGCCGCAGCTTAAAGCATCACCTTGCACGAAAAGGCAAGTTTTTGGGGTAAGAGTGTTGTGGAGAAAAAGGCCGATCGCAATTCCAGCCATAATTCCTGCAATTCCTAGCAGCAGCAAGCGAAAGTGCGATCGAGAAAACCTATTGCGTTCCGGCGGTGACGGTCCAGATACGGGCGGATTGTGTTCTAAATGTTGTGGTGGCGGTGGCTGCAATGTGGCGATCGAATTCAAATCCTGCAAAACTTCAGGCGCAGATTGGTAGCGATTTGTGAAGTAGTAGCGCACCATTTTGTTTAAAATCGTTTCCATGTCGCCACTAATCTGTACCATAGGGCGATCGGGAGTAGAATAGCGCCAAACGATATCACCCTGCCCCGAATCTATCAAGAAATCTTTAGCAGGATGCAAGCCAGTCAAGCCTTCAATGGCAATAATACCCACAGCATAAATATCGCTACAACGCCGAGGATGACCCTTCAATTGTTCGGCTGGCGCATATCCTTCGGTATAAATAGTTCTACTTCTAGTCTCTCCCGAATCTGTGATTTCTAAGGAACTGATTTCTTTGACAGCCCCAAAATCAATCAGAACTATTCTGCCATCGCAATCGCGCCGAATTAAGTTAGAAGGAGTGATATCGCGGTGAATGACATTATTTTGGTGAACAAAAGCGATAACTGGCAAGATATCCTGCAAAAAATCAATTACTTGCGTTTCATTCCATTGGGGATTTTGATTAAATTGTTCCCTGAGCGAACGTCCTTCAATGTATTCTTGAATTAAATAAAACTTTTCATTGTCTTCAAAGCTCTCGAATAACTGCGGAATCTGCGGGTGTCTGCCCAATAGGTACAAAGCTTGAACTTCTCTTTCAAATCGATCCCTTGCTTCTGGTAAGAGTTGGGAATTGCTGGGCTGCTTAATTTCCTTAACGACACACAGGCGGTTATCGGGTATGTCTAAATCAGTAGCTATATATGTCCTTGCAAATCCTCCCCGACCTAATTCACTAACAATTTGGTAACGTTGGCGCAGGATATCTCCTGGTTGCAGGCACATAAATTTTTTGTTATTCTTTAACAGGCTGCGATGTTCAGTTTGATTCTACCGCATTTTTACTGAGATTTATGATGTGCGGTCGATCGATGAATGAGGACTAAAGTCCTTACTACAAACCTAATTAATGGTTTGTACTGAGGACTTTAGTTTTTTCTCGGAATCAGGACTAAAGTCCTTACTACAAACCTAATTAATGGTTTGTAGTGAGGACTTTAGTTTTTTCTTGGAATGAGGACTAAAGTCCTTACTACGAACCTAATTAATGGTTTGTAGTGAGGACTTTAGTTTTTTCTTGGAATGAGGACTAAAGTCCTTACTACAAACCTAATTAATGGTTTGTAGTGAGGACTTTAGTCCTTTCTCGGAATGAGGGCTAAAGTCCTTACTACGAACCTAATTTATGGTGAAATTTGTGGCTTTAGTTTTGCAAAAATCCTGAAACCCAAAGCCGATGGCGGGATTTGAACCCGCGACCGACCGATTACGAATCAGCGAGGACTAGCGAGGACTGAGGCGGAACCAATGGTTCCGGGTTGATCTTAATCGATTTTCAATCAGGGCAAATAAGTGATAAGCGCCCTGAAAGGTCTGCCGATCAGTTGCGAGGAATTGTTTGCCGTCAGGTTTATCTGAAACATCCCGCCGCTCAGGAAGGCCTCGTACTGGAATCCTGGGATCGCGAGTTAAGCACAAGTTCTAAACAAAAAAGCGCAGAGTTGGCGCTCTGCGGTTTTTGCGTTTTGGGGGGGGGATCGATTACGAATTAGCGAGGACGATAATTGGTGAACCGGAACCATTGGTTCCGGGTTTGACTTACAGTAAAAAATTGTGCCAACCACCAAATTTTACCGCAAGGTATGATAATAATCATGGGCGAACCGGGGCAGCACCGGCGCTGGAGCGAAAGCTTTCGTGAAAGCTCGTGCAAGGGCTAGCCTAGTTATTTTCTGGTAGCCAAATATGAATGAACAACAAACCCAAATTTTACTAAGTAGCATAGTTCAATTAATCTCAAAGATTTCGGTAGCGCTGGTGAACTGCGATTCTCGCCTTAAAGCTTTAGAGAATCAAGAATCACAAGAAAGCGCTGCCGCTTTTCTGCAACTTAATCCCTTGATTGAGGCTTTGCAACAACAAGTTAACAGCGTCGTGCCGTAAAAGTAAATTTACTAAATCTCACAAACTAAAAGCGCCAAAATTTGGCGCTTTTAGTTTGTGAGATTTGTTACTTCAGTGGCGACGCCAGGGAAATTGTCGAGGCGATCCGAAAATGTTCTTTTCTTCAATCAGGACATCAGATTTAATTTATATAGCTGACTAAAATCTGAAATGGTTTGCCTAGTATGAGTGCTGAATTCCCAGCCTTAGTGTATATTGTCACGCGATCCGCATTCCAGCCATAAAGAATTATTTCGTAGCCAGGGCTGATAATACCAGCACCAGGCATCATCCACACAGTCGGAAATGGTCGAACAGACAGAACCGCTCCAATAATTTTACTTGGATCAGAGATTCCATGGAAAGGAGCGGCTCCTTCTCCTTGAGTAAGCGGGGTAATACCTGTTATTAATTTCTGTTTAACAATTGTTAAGTCGTCGAGTCTATTTGTTATGACTTTTGATGCGATGTTTCCGTCATGAATCAGGGCTCCATCAAATCCATCGGCATTACGGATTCTGAGCGAATCATTTCCGTATCCCAAGTGATAAAGAGCCGTCCCCGTAAACCCTGCACGATGGAATCCTA
Source organism: Microcoleus sp. bin38.metabat.b11b12b14.051 (assembly GCF_013299165.1). Taxonomy (NCBI): domain Bacteria; kingdom Bacillati; phylum Cyanobacteriota; class Cyanophyceae; order Oscillatoriales; family Microcoleaceae; genus Microcoleus; species Microcoleus sp. bin38.metabat.b11b12b14.051. The sequence continues at coordinate 27,410 of NZ_JAAFKD010000041.1, read as the reverse complement.
TTGCTGGGTTACTGCTATCGGTCGTCCGAAGCTCCAGGTGGTTTTGCCCCGCACTATAGCTAACTGCGGACATTGCAGGATTATTTTTAATAATTGCTTGACCGCCTGTCAGCGCTAAAAAAGCATTTGTAATCCGTGTCCACAGACTGGGATGCGGATCTGCTTTCGCTTCGTGATTTGCGATCGCTGCTGCTGTTTCAGCGTCTCGGGCAATCAGCGCGGGAATATCCGCATCGGTCAGAGCTACTGTGCTTTGCCTGTACCGCCCGTCGCCCTCGGCTTGCGTCAAGTAAACCGGGTGCGGATCTGCTTTCGCTTCGTGATTTGCGATCGCTGCTGCTGTTTCAGCGTCTCGGGCAATCAGCGCGGGAATATCCGCATCGGTCAGAGCTACTGTGCTTTGCCTGTACCGCCCGTCGCCCTCGGCTTGCGTCAAGTAAACCGGGTGCGGATCTGCTTTCGCTTCGTGATTTGCGATCGCTGTCGCTGTTTCAGCGTCTCGGGCAATTTCCGGCGGAATACTAGGCTCAGGGATCTGGCCGCTTAAATTTAATAAGACCATTAGACCAGCGTCGCCTCACAAATTTGGCAATTGCTGGTACCACCAGACCCCATCAAACTAATAGCTCCCAAGTACCGAGGTTCACCTGGATCGGGATACCAATAAAATCCAGGCTGGAGCACTGCCTCATAAAGCGCTGCGGTTACCGTGGCTCCTTCCCGCATCAGTACCGGATTGGGGCCCAAATTATATATCGAATAAGTAGCGCGATTTGCGTTTGCCGCCACTTGTGGAGCAGTAAATGCGGAGGTAATAGCCACGGTTGTGCAAACTTTTGCGTTTCGCACATCTTCTGAGATGTTTATGCTCGATTGGGTCTGGGGACTTAAATTACTAAAAGGCATTTTTGTATATGATAGATACATTAACTATACAATTATATACTAAGTGACCAACATCACGCTTCCGACAACACCCGGCACAGTAACTAGCACCACTCTGGAGGGAATGATTTTTCAACTGGCCTGGAACTTTGGAATAAACGCTGAAAAGGATTTAATCAAAAATCCCAACCAAGTAAGTTACGTCACGGCCGGAATCGAGCCGGAATTTACATATGAAAATTACCCGGCAGCCACGGCTGGCCGAATGGTGATAGAAGTTACCGGCATTCCGATAATCACGGTGGCGTCAGCGCCTCCTTACCCCGGCAGGTCGATCGCGACTGTGCCTGACTACCTGATCGGATCTGGCTTCCTTCCCGGCAGCGGCGGAACCCCGACTTTTTTACTGGCAGGGACTAACTGGTGTCAACAGCTTTGGGATGGCATTCTGCTGCTTCATAGACTTCAAATTCAACCAGCAAAAAATCCACTGGGGTTGAATTTAGTTTCTCGGTGGAGCATCGAATCAGGAATCACAAACAGCGTTACCAATGCAATAGGTAATGCCAGCCTAGAAATTCCCCTGCTCTTTACTGCAATTGGTGGATTTCCTACTATTTCAGCAGCAGCACCAATGGGGAATTTATAATAATGTTTAGTGAAAGTCGGCCGGAGATAACTGGAATCTTTCAAACCAATTTTGGACAAAATGATGGAACAATCAAGACCATAGTAGACTGGCCCGCAATTTGGGCTGCTTATACACCCCCTGCTGGATGGGCGATTGCAGGACGGGCATCGGAGATTAGATTTATGCAAGCAATTTACAATCTCCCCAGTATCCGACGTGCACCTGTGCCTGAAATAAATGCCTATGATGCCGATGAAATTACCCGCACCAAAATGCTAGAAAACTTTAGGCTAGCTCCTTGTAAAGCAATTAAGTTGTCCGTAGACTTAGGTGATGGAGCGTGGCAAAATCGCTCTGAAATCTGGATTCAAAACGTGGGGCAAGAAGGCTTTAAGGAGCTAAAAATGCCTTACTTGTCCGATGCTTCTGGATTTTGGGGGAGCACTCAGAAAATAGGCGCCGAAATTATTCCCGCCGGTTTTCCGGTAGTTGGCGATGGTCTTGGGGTGAACGACTACGTAAGAATTCACGGGTCATACCGTATCATCCCGACTTTGGTGCCAGACTTGGCCGCTAAACCTTTCACCAATGCTCAGGGATTTTCTGTAAACGTGGGTACCTCTTCTCCGGTACAGGTGCTTCCTGCTAGAAATTCGCGATCACTCCTACACCTCACATCTAACGGGAAAATCTGGTTTAGTTTTGCGGATTCACCAAGCGGCGTCACGCCAAATGGAGCCTGTGCATTTCTTTCGGCTGGCGGTGCGCTCTCCTATGAAAATGGGCACCTTGCTTTTGACGGCGGGCGGGGAGAAATTATTGCCACGCAAAATACTCTGGGATTTCCACTTTGGGCGATCGCGGAATTTTCAGCAGCCGCAGTTAGTGGCACGGAGTATTTTTAAAATGGCTAAAGTGTCGATCGATCCTCTCAAGGAAACAGTGAAGGTAGGCTTTGATGTCGGTATCGGCAAAGCCAGTATTAGCGTCGGCCCTTCGGGGCCAAAAGCCGAAATTGGAGTTAATTTGGGGCCGATCGGCAAAGCTGGTATCACCCTAGGCCCCTCTGGCCCCGGAGTGTCGATCGGGCTTGGGCCGGTGTCGATCGGCATGGGCCCAAATTCAGCCTCTGGATTTGAATCCATGGTGTGGGATTTTGGGGTGGCCCGCCAAACCACAAAGCAAGTTGGGTGCACCATTACCCGCGAAACGTGGATTGTTGGTGCTGGGGTCTTGGAATCAGAAAGTTGGACTGATCCAAAATGCGAGCTTCCACCCCAAGAACCGCCTCTACCACAACCCTCGCCACAGGCGCTAGGCAAGCCCGTAATCAACGATTATATTCCGCCAGGAGACCCAGCTTGCGTGGCCTTAATTTCTGTTAGGGCAATCGTTTTAGATTACTTTAGCGGGATACCTTGGTGGTGCTGGGTGTATCCCCACGGACGTGATGGCAGGGATACTAGGGCAAGCTCCACGGCGGAATTAAAAATTCACCCCGAGGATGATGCCAATCTTGAAAACTTTGATTTAAGCATATGGCCACGATACAGACTTGTTGGTCAAAAAAATATGCAAGTCGTAAATACTGAGTGGTCGGCACTTGATTCGGCTTCGCCGTGGAATGGCACTGGGAAGCGAAAAGTAACAGCGTTGTTCAAGGGGCCGATAACACTCGGTCACGCTTGGAATAGCAGAATTTCTCCTGAGATAACCCTACGAAATATCGGCATTAACGAAGTATCAAGAAGCTTTGAAAATGAAATAACAAATGTAGGGGCTCACACCCCACAAGAATTTACTTTTATCTTGGCCTATGGTAAGGCATCTAAAATAAACGAGCATTTCAATGCCTTAAATAAATCATCGGCAAACAATGTATCAGAAGGACACTGGATAGAAAGAACCAATGGCGGACTTGAATTTCCACTTGGTGCCGGACCTTGTACCGGGTCGAGGGTATATATTTATTCGTTACAGCACACGATAACGAGATTTGTTACTCGTAAGCCAACTCCGCCCAAATCACCACCCAACAAACCCCCAGAACCTATGGATAAAGCTTGCTGCGCGATGATTAAAGAGCTGCACGAATTCTTTCAAGTGGAGCGCATAAAAAATAAAGGATTTGAAATACCAAATCGGCTGCAAATAGCAGGCGGTGAGGGAGAGGCAAAGTACAACAATTGGATGCAGATAACTGAGGCTTTAATCAGAATATCTGACCACCTAGGCTTGCATCCACTAAGCGTATCGGTAGCAGATTTGCGTTCCGACATCGAAGGAAACCAGACCTTTGGAGCTAATTTTGCTAGCGGCACTCAAGGTATTCAGGCTGCTATGAGTCACCTCTGGCTCAGCGGCGGAAAGTCTGACACCATCACAGCTTTTTTATATAAATTGAGTGTGCTTACAATTCAGATGATGCTGCTGAATTGCAAGCAATCGGGTGATTTGCAAGCTTTGAAAGACATGATCGGAGGCAGCACGAAACCGAGCGTTGAAACAGTGCGAACCCCGCTAAATATAGCAGCGGGTGTCAAGGATTCTAGTAAAAAAAATAGAGGTAAAGGGTTCGGCAAAGAAAAGGGGCAGTCCAAACAGCCTATCGCCGAAAGTGTCCCGGAATTCGATCCAGCAATGGCAGACCCCAATACTTTATTTCCAGAATTCTTAAAGAACAGGGACAACGAAATATCAATAGAACAATTTGATGGAGACAAGGATATCTACGATTTGTTGACACTGATTATCTTAAAAATTGAAAAACTAGAATATAGAGGATAAACGTATGTCATCAAATGACAAAAATCAACCTGGTGGTGTTAAGGCTAATGAAACTTCTTCGGCTGCCTCACATTATTTCGATGCTGCCAAAGACTGGCTAGGTAAGCAGGGCGCTAAAGTTTCCGAGTGGATGGCAAATCCATCGATTGATTTGGGAGGGGTGCTTGGGAAATACATCGACTACCTTAAATCCGCTGTTACCAAGATAGGTGAGATTGCTCAAGCTATTTCTCCGCAAGGGATATGGGACTCAATATCTAAGGCGGTAGGTATTGGAGCATCAAAACTTAAAGAGAAACTGAAAACAGGATTTTTGAAGCCATTGATTATTGTCAAAGACAAAATTATTGGGCAACTCAACAATCCCGAGGGTCAAGGGTTGGCAATATTTGGGGCACTATCGGCAGCAATTATAGGAGGCGGCGTTTTGCTTGGAGCCGGGCCCGAAACCGTGACAGGAATGTTACGAATTTCACAGTTGGCATACGCATTCAACTTTAATCAAACCGACGAGCAGATTAATCGGCAAATTGAGGGAAACATTAGCAGTTTGTACAGCATTACAGGCGAATCTTTTGGCTCGGGGCTTGCCAGCTTTGTAAGCGGGGGGGTTTTTAGTTTCCCCCGCGTTCAAATAAACATGACAAAAATTTCTATTTTATGGAGGGCTTTAAATGAAGAGGCCCGAACGCAATTAATGACGCAGCTTAAGGGTCTTTCTAGAACTGTATTTTTCACGGGGCTAAAAATGATGATGAATTTGTTTTACAGAGATGGAAGAAAGATGCTGAAGCAACTAGCCAAAATTGAGCCAAATCACCCACTCATGAAATTAATCCCGGGCGGAGCAGAAACAGTACAAAAATGGGGTGGTGGTGGAGAGCCCTGGAGCCTAGCCTTATATGTTCAGAAAAAAATCGAAAACACTCAAAGCAACCCAGTTACCAAAAATCTTGGGTTATTTTTAGAGGGTTTCGTAGAGGGTTTTGGCGAGGGGCTGCAAGACTTTTTACCCGATCTAGTTCGTCAACCAATCGTGTAGAGCAAAATAAAATGGCAATCAAGAGACAGCGAACCAAACGACCAAGACTGACCGACAAAAAAGGCAAGATGCTTTCCCCAGAACAGGCTGGGAAAAATATTGATAATTGGGTAGAAGGGGAGTTTGAGGAAGAGCTGAGGATGACTGCGTTTCTAGATGTCAATACCCGGCGCCAAATTCGGCTCGCAACCGGAGTGGGTGACATGAAATCCTTTGTTGAGGAATTTAACAAGGGGTTTTCTAACACTTCTCAACTTTCAATTGAAGATAAACCAAGGGCTGGTGAGGAAGCTTTTGGCGAAGCTTGGCAAAACCGACCCAAATTAAGAAAAATTTCCCAGGAATACAGAATTAACTACAGAAAAGGAGGTACCCCTGGTGGCGGCACCCAAACGACCTAAACCTAGAACTCCAGGCAGCGGAAAGCCTAGAGGGGATAACGATCCAACCGACTTCTCTAGATTCGAGCGAATAATAACTAACGAGGTAAACAAGCGAGAAGCCCCTACCTATATAGAAGGTGAGAAAATATCTTCCAACCTGGAGGATCGTTCGTACTTTGATGTATACGAATTCGATTTCGGTCGGCTCGATGACGAACCACCGCTGATAATTGCTGGGAACGACGCTCAGATTGCCTTGCAAGCATCCTTACTAAGAGCAATAGATCAGCTTCTCACCGTAAGGGGATTTGGGTATTTCAACTTTGCGGAATGGGCTAAACAGTTTGAACTGGGATTTGATAAATTTGAAAGTGCTGAGTCAAGAACCGCTGCAAAAAAAAAGGACAAGGAAGTCTGGCCTGGAATTTCTAGGGAAAACAGGCCAAAAATAGTAGAGCTAAAGCCAGTTGCTAAAGTGGATTCTGACTATTTTGATTACAAGGTAGTTCGTTTTTTCCCCAACAGGCAAAATAAAGAAGACTGGAATATTTTCACTGGATCGTACAGAGAAATCGCTCAACAAATTATAAATTGGTGGAACCAAAAAAGTGATGGTGCGGGAAGCAGCTCTCAACCGAGGCTCACTTCGGACATCTCTCGTCTGTCAAAGCATCCGTACATCTCCCTTCACTTCAGAGAAGATATAAACAGCGGGAGAACTACCGGGACTCCACTCGAATCAGAGATAAGTTTTCGGCTGATGGATCAGCAGGAATATGATGGGCTAATTCCTGGAGCCAACGCAATCTCTATCGCAGATATAAAAAGATATGCGAAGTCGGTCGAGCGAATCTTTAATAACGCCCCGGACAGACCCTACACAATTGCTAGAGGCCGGGGCAGCTATACCTACAATAACTGGCCCCTAGGCTACAAATTATGGCTTCTAGCCAATTCTGCTTCAGAGGCGGAAAAAGTGTTTAAGGATGTGTTGAAAATCCAGAATCACACATTCGATGAAATTTATATGGGGGTTGGCGCTAGCCGAAATCCTACGAAAAAATATCCTATTGTCCAGCCCAAAAGAAAAGTGTTAAACCAAGAAAAAGCATTGCCCAATCAAAGGCAAACCGGTAAAGTAACTTTCAGGTACGCAAAGTTAGTCCTGCCGATGACAAAAGATAGTCTCGTGCTTACCTCGCGGGCGCCTCGGATGAAGGTGGATGAGCGCCTTAATTAGCCCCAGATCCGTGCTTAACAAAAATTTACATAAAAGGGTAGCAGGACTTTTGAGCGCTTACGGATCATTTAAGTGATCCGCGAAGAGTTAAGACCCATGAAAGCTTTACTGGCAAAGAAGTACAGCCCTTGACAGTTCTTGTCGTAACTTTCAGACTGAGAGAGTAGACAAGGTAATTTTATGCCAGATAATAAATATCAAACTAGAGACGCGGTATCCGTACCGCTAGATAATGGCCTGATTTATGTATTCTCAACAAACGTTGATACAGAAGAAAGAAACAATTTAGGTCAAACCCCACTTCCGGCTGTTGCGCCAGCTTTAGCTTTCATGGGTGGAAATAGTCCTAAGCCGAGGCGGGCGAGACGCCGCACCGCCGATGGGTGGAATTCAAGTTTTTGTTCAGTAACCCCGGCAATTTTAGCCGCCCTAAAGACTGCTGGATGGCAAATATCAAAAATCCCTAAAAAAAGGGGGATTATTACGGGAACAACAGCACGAGCTGTGACTGTTTACGTGACAGTTCGCGGTATTAAATATGCCTGGAATATGCCGCAGGAAACTCGGGTAAAAATCACCGCAGCAACTTTAACCGCCTTAGGTATCCAAATTGCGACTGCCGCGGATATCCCAACTCTAGTTTGGGGAGCTAGCCTCCCCCGCCCAGCAAAAGCTCAGTTTTTCTTAGCCACAGGGCCGGGGAATGGCGACACTCTGAGCACTTTTGTAGGTCAGGCCCAAGAGGACAATCTTCCGGCAGGCTGGAAATTAAAATCTCCTAGACTGATGTTCCCCGGAGATCCGGCAGTATAGTAGTGCTTTGATTCTACTTGTTGCCCTCCACCTTACTTTAACCGCCCCAAACCGATAAAAACATGATAGACACCGAAAAAATCGAACCTGTCTTTAGCGAAATAATCCAAATCCAGCCTAAAGCAACTAAATTTGTTGAAGCCCCAATTTCTGACGAATCTCAAGCCTTGCAATCAACTCCAGAATTCCAGGCCTGGAAAGAATCAAAAATCAAAGAGGCATTGGTGTATGCCCGAACCGCCTGGAAAATGGAAATACCCCGAGAAAAACTAATCCTTCGCGCTGTTGACGATGGATTCCCGGATTTTGACAGGCAACAAATGGGTCACAAAATTCTACTATCAAACCTGTTCTACACCCAGGCAACTGGGGAAAGAACTAATCACTTTATCTGGCGTTCTTTGGATTAATGGTTTGGCAATCATTAGGAAGCGTTATTCCTGAGTCTGTTCTATGGTTGCCATTCCCGGGCAATGCCGGGGATGGTACCGTATTTCGCCTCCAGTTTATTTCTGGAGGTAATATTGAAAATGTATTTAGTTCTCTCTGGTTCCGGAGAATCTGGCAGGCGGGAACCTCCACAAGCTTCAGGGAAAAGGAGGTTGAGCCAGTCCAAAAGCTTTACCCACAGCCTCATTCTTTAATCCTGTGGCTCCCAATCCCTCCGGCACTTAGCGTCGCTGGAATATCCCCAGTTGGGTACGAAGTGCGCAAAAATTTGTGGAGTAGAAAAGGTAACTATTCTGAGCCTAATTGGTATGTAAATTTGGATGTATTTGTTTAGTTACTTTGGTTATTTGGCAATAAAGTAGAATGAATAAAGATTCATATCTTAAGCTGTTGTTAGGCGGAGAAGCTGCTGTTGTCATTTCTTTTCTTGGCTTAGCTGCCACAATTTGGCAGGCTCATAAAGAGCAAGAAAAAGCTAGAAAAGAAGATTCACAGAAAAGAGAAAAAGAAAAAAACGACCGGGCAAGACAACAGGCTCAATCTGAGCAGAGAATAAGTTTGATAGCCCAAGAGGTCAAATTTCAGAGCGGGCAGATTACTTTAATTTTTGAGATACTTTCTCAGTTCACTTTTAATAAAAATGGATAAATACTTTTCTAGGATTGCATTGTCCTGCTTGTGCCTCTGTGCATTAGTTTCATGTCTAGGCTTAGTAATTGTAATACTAGAGTCGCAGCCAATTCCAGAAAGATTGGTAGAGCTAATAATTGCAATAATTGCAGTAATTAGTGCTTTTCTTGCCCCATCGCCTTTGCAAAATAAATGAAAAGACCAGAAAAAGTAAGACTAAATATTTCATACAAATCCCAACTAGATAACCTTGAAAACCCAACAGGGTCTTGTAACGTCACTGCGATCGCAACCTGTCTAAACTTTTTCAAGATTAAAGGGAAAACTCTCGCCCAACTAGAGGATGAGATTTACCGAAGAATGTTGCACGAGGGGCTTAGTCGCCACTCGCCGGCTGACTTGGCAAAGATGGTGCAAGCCCACGGTCTGAAGGACGATTTTACTGTCAATGGAACATTCGATCGCTGCAAAGACCACCTTGCAGCCGGCAACCCGTGCGTAATCCACGGGTATTTCACATCTTTCGGCCACATTATTACGCTGGTTGGCTACGATGACGAGGGATTCATCGTGCATGATCCCTACGGCGAGTGGCACTCCACTGGCTATGACACAACTGTTAGCGGAGCTTACTTGCATTATTCATACGACCTTATTCGACGCACCTCAGCCCATGATGGGGAATTCTGGGTGCACTACATAAGTAAGTAAATTGGTCAAAAAAACGGCGTCAGTTGAATAACTGACGCCGTTTTTTTATGGAATTAACAATTAAAAAATCAAATCCGCTTGCTCCTCACCGCTTGAATCACGATTCACTAGAAGAGCCTGACACTCATCTAGTAAATCCTCTGGAGGCTCTGATTGAGCTTCCAGGTAGGCAATCACCTTAAGCAGAGCGGGTGACTGAGCGAATAGGCGATCGCTCTCACCCATTTGGAGATTAGCTGATTGCGATCGGTAGCAGATGGCATCAAATCCCAAAAAGCATCTAACTCCTCGGCGGGAATCAGAATATTAGCCTGAGTTGGTTTCCTACTGGTCGAAACATTGGGTTTTCTTCCGCCGTTTCTTCCTCTGGGTAAAACTTTGGAGGTTGTGCTATTTTTTTTCATAAAATCACTTGACAGGGTACTTTGATTTTACTATTTTGGAATCAAATAGGCGACAAGCACTGCAATAATATAAAGTTCATAGCAACAAGTTATCTGAATTTCAAAAACGGTCAGGCTCTAGTGGTTAAGGGATTATGCACAAAAATCTGTACGATCGCATCGTATTATACGCACAAGACATCGCACTGGGCAATCCATTACCCAAATTCAATTTTCACTGGCAAAACGATGGACTAGAAACTGCTCGTGAAGTATACACAAGAATCCGTTTTTTTGGCGGCGAGACTGCTGAAGAAATAGCAAGTAATCTTGAAATTTCGCCAGAATACGCAAAACAAATCATTCTTGCTTTGCAAAATGGCGGAGTTCAGATCGGGGCCGTTAGTGAAGAATCGAATGTTAACGGGCGACACAAGCACAAATATTTTATGAGGGCATCATGACCAAAATCTTTTTCTTTGACTTAGATGGCACATTGCGTCAAACCAAATCAGGCAAAACTTTTATCAACGAACCCGAAGATCAGCAACCGATCGCCGGTGCTGAAAAAGCAATTATTTACTATCAATCAAAAGGATTTGTCTGCATCGGAATTACAAACCAGGGCGGTGTCGCTGCTGGTCACAAAAGTCTGGAAAGTGCGATCGCCGAACAACGAATTACTTTAAGTTTGTTTCCACAGCTTTCGGAGATTTTCTTTTGTCCTACGTGGGGAGAAAGCTGTTGCCAAGTTTCTCGGGATAATGAGCCGTTGCCTTTCAGTGCCCCAGAATCTGGAGATAGCGTAATATCTTGCAGAAAACCAGGGCATGGAATGCTATTGCTTGCGTCTCAAAGTTTTGGACTTGATGACGCTTGGATGACGGGCGATCGACCCGAGGACAAGCAAGCAGCCCTAACTGCTGGGATAAACTTTATTCCAGCAGATGTGATGCTGGCAAAATTCACACCGGGGATGACTGAGATTCCCTGTACTCACACTGATCAAAATGTGCTGCTAAAATTCCTTGCACTTTGAATACAAGTTTTGTTTTCCCAAGTCCCCTTGAAAAAACGGGGGCTTTTTTTGTGCTGGGATGACCCCGATAGTGGAACCATTGGTTCCGCTGTCAAAATATCGGCACGGGTATTTTACATATAATTCCAGCATAGTGCTGGTAGATCATGGCTGGCGAGTTGCCAACCCAAGCCGCCACCTGTACCGGTGCAATACCAGCTTCTAGGCATCGCGATATAAAAGTATGTCGGGTGTTGTATTGAATGCGGTAGGCTTCGATTTTGAGGTCAGTAGCGAGTTGCCTGACTATTCCCAGGCGATCGCCTTTCCCATACCAAGCATTTCGTAGCTCGCAGTAGGTGATGGGTGTATTGTCAGCCCTCACAAATACTGATATTTCTGGCCCGTAGTTCTCGGGCTTGATAGTTAACAGCAATTTTTTTAATTGCTCATTGCATGGAAAGTATCTTTCCGTGCTTTTTGTTCTGTCATTTCTATATGTACCGCCGACTCCCGTGACTACGGTTTCCCTGAAATTAATAGAGTCTTCAGCTATATGTTGCCATTGAAGCCCCAGGGCTTCGGATGTTCTGCATCCGGTAAGAAAGAAAAATTTAATAAGACAAGTTAGATCGGAATAATTTTCCGAATCTTTAAAGGCGTTAATGATTGCCTGCTCTTCGGCTGATGTAAATGGGTGAATTTTGTTTTTGGATTTTGAAGTTTTTAGCTTGATATCAATTTTAGAGAATGGATTGCTTTCTATTATTGAGCGCTGAACCGCCCAGTTGCAGGCTGCATTTACCTGCATCAAAAATCTTCTGGCAGTATCCACAGGAAGATTCTCGATCGCCCAATCTTTGAGGCTGATGGCTTGTGATTGCAGCTTGAACGGGCTGCGCTCCAAATTTGCAATAGTTACTAAATATCCCTTTTGGGTACTTTTGCTGGTGATTCTTTTTCGGGAATTGGTGTATTTAGTATAAATCTCAATAAAAGTAATTTCTTCATGTTTTACTTCTATTGGTGGGGCTTCATACACTTTGCTAGAATATTTCGATAAAGTAGGATCGAAATTGCCCGATAAAATATCTAATTCTATCTGCCTTGCTTTGATTTCTGCAAGTTTTCTATTTTCAGAGTTGTCAGCTAGTTCTAGGTACAAGTATTTTTGCTTTCTATCTTCCCATATAGTTCGCGGTAGGCGCAATCTGAGCCTACCGCGAACTAGGCTAACAGATACCAAGGTTACGCGGTTTTTCATGTCTATATGCCTAAAATTGAGTGGCTTTTGTATTTGTTCAGGAGCATTTAATCATCATTTGATTTTCTTTTCGTGCTGATATTTTTCGCATTCCCATCCGGCGCGAGAGATGCGAGTTGGCAATTCTTTTATTGGCTTTCCCTTCTGATAGGCTTGTTGCCCCCGAATAAATTGCCAGTCAAATTCTTTAGTTGTTGCCATTTCCATCTCCTTTAATAAGTCTTTCGAGCATTACCCGCGCTTCGGCATAAAGCGCATGATTTCGTCCCCCACGCCGAACACCCCACAGTATCCAGATTGTTTTTTCTAGTCCCAAATCTTGGTCAATAATAAGCCTTGCCAGTTTCAGTTTGTCCTGGTGTTCCAGCGACGAATCAGCGGCGAAGACTGCTTTTTCGGCTGTTCCAGCTAGCAACTGTTCCAGTATCTCCAAAAGCTGTTCTCTGTGTTCCATAAGGGTTCCGGGCTGTTCCGACTCTCCCTTTGGCGTGTTTTGTGGTGTTCCAGGAGTTTCCCAAGCATTAGGGGTGTTCCAGTCGGGAACATCGCCAGCCACTACATTTTGTGGCGCTGAATGCTTGGCTAGTTTGATTAATTTCCTATTATTCAAAGCCTCTCCTGGTAGCTTAATAAGTGCTTCAAAGCGTGGCACGGCTAACCCAGTTTGAGGGCATTGTTGCCCCAGCAATTCGATCTCAAGCAGTGCTTCATCTCTCAGCTTTGCCATGCCAGCAGCGTTGGCTAATCCCGCCAGCGTCCGGGTGTGGCTGACGATTAAACCGAACATTTTGGCTTTACGAATGTCGCTCAAAGCAGATTGGAAAAATTCTCCCGCTGCACTGCATCGTCCCGCCCAATTGGTGAATTCGTCGCACACAAAAGTTAGAGGTTGGAAGGTAGGGTTAGGTTCACTTTCGATTCGTTTATAGCGTCGCCGAACTTCTTCTGCGAACCATTCCAGTTTGGCATCAATGGCAAAGTAATTCATGCCTCCCCCAATTATCTCGCAGCCCTCCCAAGCGCCATAAGCAGCGTGCGGGTCGAGCACTATTACCCGGTGTCCTGCTGCTAGCCGTTTGCTAACTTCTTCTTCTGCAAAGGTAGTTTTACCGCTGCCGGGAGCGCCGTAAATCAGTACGCTGGGGTAGTTCATGAGTACGGGTAATTTATCTTTATTCTGTTCAATTGCTGTTACTTTTGCGTCTTCTATTTTGTCGCTGGGGTTTGTTGTCGAGTCGAGCGTCGCGGTTCCCGTTAGCGCCGCCTGTTGTTGGCTGGTGTCGATGCCCAAAGACTCACAATATGCCGTCTCAATCTCACCCTCAAAAGCCACCTCGTCAGCTTCTAAAAGCTTCTTATATTTCATTTGAGTCTGTGCCATTGAGTAGGCAGATTCAGCAGCAAAACCAAACTCATAAGCTTGTTTCTGGTATCCCTTAATCTTTTGCCGAATAGGTTCCTGTTCCCCTTCATTGCGGGCGATGAGCATCACCGTTACCATGCCCCCAGTAGCCAGCAGAGAAAGCAAGATTTTGACCCCGCCATATCCCCGTTCTATGCCCTTAAATTCTGCCTTTGGTGGCACTAGCCATGCAGGGGCATATTCGATTCTGTTGCTGATTCTGTACTCAATTCTGTCATTAAATTGTAGGGCTGTTGCTACTGCAAACCCTGCCAAACCCAAACCTAAAATTCCAGAAACAATCACCTGATTCTTATTGATTAGCATTGTTCAATTTGCTCCATACTTGTGCCACTACGAATCCGAGGACAATCACTATCAACGCAAAGGTCAAAATGAGTAACTGAGAATTGGCAATTATCCAAGCTTGCCAAGCGTCCCAGTTAGCGGCTAGCAGTGCAGTCCCGATCGCAATCAAGATTAAAGTGCTGCGAAGTTTTGCGGGCCCATCGGCGCTAATCGCGTACAAGCCCAAGCCCAAAGAAGCGGCGGGGATGAGGATTACAGCAGCCGGGATTAGAGCCGGAATCGCTCGCACGACGAGGGATGCAGACAGACCAGCGCCGAAGTAACTGCCAAACTCTCCCCAGTTTCCCGTCAATGCCCAAAACCGCTCGATATTGGTAACTTCTGGGGTTTTGGCTTGCTGCGGTAGCTGTTCACTTTGTGCATTGGCACTAAAATAATCGAATTCTGAAGAGTCAAACTCGGGTAGGTACATGGTGAAAAGCGGGCAGTTTGACCCGCTAATAAACTGCTATTTGTTGCCTGAGAAGAAGTCGAATAAACCGCCTAAAAATCCCTTAGAATTCCCAGCACCGACAGGACTCATGCCACCCGAACCGCCTGCTGTGGCTGGGATGGGGTCAAAGTCACGAGCGTTGATGTAAGCATTGAAACCCGCGCGCCGATTCTGCATGGCTATTGCTTGCTGCGGGGATGCTTGAATGGCTTTGAGGTTCTGCTGAAAACCGTTCTGCTGTATCCGTCCCTTAGCCTGATGATTAGCTTTGATTAACAACAACCGTTGTCGGAAGTCTGCATTTTGCAAGGTTTGGGTTGACGCACTTTGTACTTTTATCAAGCCCAATTTGTGTTGAAGTTTTTGTTCAAGATTAACGATGTGTTGGTCATGCTTTGCGCCGGCCACAATCGCCTTAACCACATAGTTGTCGATTTGAGCTTTGTCAGTCAAACCATTCTCAATGGCTTCTAAAGTTAGCCGTTCGATTTCTACCTTATTGGCTCTGATTTTGGCATCGTGGCGGTTATAGGCTGTGCGTAGCCGTTTCTGAAGGTCTAGAATTTTGGCTGTTCTTGCAGCTTCGTGTACCATCTCCGCTGTGAGGGGCCCGGAGTGGTATCCGAACTCGCGGGCCACGTGACCCGCTCCTGATGTTTGCGCTACTCGAAAATTTACCATGATATAATTCTGCTTAGAGAGCGGTGGAGCCCCTTGTTAGGGGCTTTACTTGCGAGCCAGTCGATTACTTTTTTAGGGGAGTCGGCTGGCTTGAATTTGAATTGTTACTGTGGTTGTTGATAGTCACGTTCCCGTGAATTATTGTCGGCTGGGTTTCCTTTTTTGCAGATTGATGTCCTGCGTCATACCCAACTGCAAAGATAAGAGTGCTGCCAATAATAGCGGCGCCAATCACTACTTTGTCCAGGAATTTGTCGAAATTTTTGTCATCGTCAATCATTTTTAATCCCTCAAACTTTGACCTTGAAATACATTAGGAGTCCTGCAAACTAGCTAAACCGGCCCGAACCTCGTCTGTAAAACCCTGCCTCACCTCAGCAGCGGCTTGTCGCCCCAGCGTCCGCCCCAGTTCGCGGTAGTTGTTGAGCAACCCAGATTTCAAGGAATTAATTTGAGTGAGATTGTTGTCGGCGGCATTGGAACAGGTGACGGCAATCTCGTTATGCCGGCCTAAGAAAACGATGGCAGAGGATTCAGATGTAGGGGCTGTGGCGGGAATTTTGTCCACCAACCGCCGTAGTTCTGAAAGTTTGCCACTGTCTAATAGCTCAATTGCATCCAGAGCCATTTGGGAATATTCCGTAGCTCTGGCGCTACCACGGCGCAAGGATTCAAGCTCGATATCGTAGATGCCTGTCAACTTGGCGATCGCCTTCTGCAATGCCGCCTTGTTGAGTCCGAGAATGCTCTGAATTTGTCCGGCTGTGTACCAACACTCAATCGATTCTGATTCGGGGTAATCGATTCTTTGGACTTCAACGTCAATCAATACTGGGGTTTCAGCTTCCATAATGGTTACTTAGTAGAAGAATCGATTTAGAATCGATTTAGAATCGATTCACATAAACAAAAATACCCCGCTGACAACAGCGAGGCAATGGACTTAGGGAAGCTTCATAGATTCCATTTCTTTTTTAACTCTCCAGCCCATATCCGATAGGCTTTGGAAGGTTTCTTGGCCCCGCACATCCACTTAGCTATGGTGTTGGGCTCGCAGCTAAACGCGATCGCAATTTCGCGATAAGTAAGCGAAGTCTGACCTTGCACCAAACGAATTAGCTCGACAGGATTGAACTCTTGAGGATGTTCGATTATGATATTCATAATTGTCTTTGCCTGATAACGAGGACGATAAATCTGTGTAAACCCTTGGTGACTTCGACAGCCCAAGGGTTTACTTTTTGCGTTTGAGAATTTCGGCTGAAACTAAATCAATAATCTGATTTAGATCGGCATCAGTTAGCGATGCCAGCGATTGCTCGACTTGAAGCACTGCGCTATCAACAATCTCAACGTTGACAGCAGGAATCACTGGGGATTTAGAGCTAGCAGCGCGACGTTCGCTATCACCAGTGCCAGTTTTTTTTCGCGTGACAGCATTCGCCACGTGCTTGCCGGAAACTTTTTCGCCGCTAGCAGCAGCTTCAGCACGGGCATCTTCCCATGCTGCTTTTTGCTGTTCGGGTTCGAGGTTGGCTAGCGGACGAATTTGCCGTTCGTTGGTTGGCAAATCGGAACCATTGGTTCCGCCAATAGAAAGGTTGGTCAAAACCTCTGAGGCTTTCAAAAGATTGCGAGCATAGCGATCGCTAAATCCCCAGCGATGCTCGCAGTAGTCGGCAAAAGTGCCGTACTCTTCGTAAAGCTTCAAGTCTCGAATTTGACGCAGCGCATCTGCTGCTTGCGCGAATCCACGTTCGATAGTGGATTCTAAATCGGCTAATTTGTGGGTAGTTTCAATGTCTGCCACCGCCACATTGGGCTGAGAAGGCTGAGCAACTATCTCTATTTTGTTGCGGTTGCACCAATTCCAGATTCCCTGTTTCCCGGTAGCAGGAATAGGGGAATCAAGAATTTCTACATTTTCCAGCCTCCAAGCGTAACGAGCAGGTTCGGTGATGCTCCAGTCACCGGACATTAACTCAGTATCCGATTGCTGAGAGGCAAAGCTTTCGGTTATCTCAATGCAGTCAATTAAGTCAACAAAAGCCACAATCGCCCCCAACGCCACTTGTTCTTGAGTGATGTCAAGAAGACTAAGTAAGCGATTGTCATTTTCATATTTTTTCCCAGCATGAATAGCCAGCCTGCCCCTATAAGTTGTCCCCCACGATCTGGTTTCAAATTGCTTGATGCCCTGGGCAATCAAGCTAGCCCAGGGCTGGTGTAAGGTAATTGCGGGCATAGAAATCAGGGCATCAGTCTTAATTTCTTCGGTTACAGGCTTGATAAGCCATGATGGACTGCCGACAACATAAAGCTCTGATTTGCTACGAGTTAGGGCAACATACAACAAATTTTCTTCCTGTTCATATTGCCAATCAAGCTGATTTCTCCACACCATCGGCATATCTTCAGGCTTCAGGATGAAAATGCGATCGCCCTCTAAACCTTTCGCCCGATGGCAGGTGCTCAGAGTTATGGGGCTATTCTCATCAGAAAACAAGCCGTCAATATAGTCAGTGAGATCCTTGATGCAAGTCGCGTTCGGCTGCGACTGATAGATCACTTGAAGGGCTTCGATCTTGTCGTTGAGCGCCTCAACAAGCTGTTCCTCGTTATCCAGTCCTGAGTATTTTTGGGCTTTCCGACTCCTGAAAACTTCCAAAGCATTATTGAATGCAGACATCCGAAAGCCGGAAATCTTGGAAATTTCCTCAATTTCAGCTTTAAGCTGTTCGCCGATCGCCCTTCCTTTGACGGTCGCTGCGATGCCACGGGCAATCAGCTTGATGCAAAGATTCACGAGCGGTGCTGTTTTTCGGCAGAGCACCATGTCCCCAATTTGAAGCTTGCACGGCTTATCACTCCACAAATCGCTCTCGGCAATGCTCTCAATCTTCCCCTCCACTGCGTCGATCGGAGCCTCAATCGGAATGTTTGGGAAGTTGGCACTAACCAATTCGAGATGCGAGGTAGGGCAACGGTAGCAAATCGAAAGCGGTAGTTCAGTTGCACCGAGGCGATCGACAATTTTCTGGTAACTGCGGTTGTCGGCACCGGCAAAACCCATGATGGCTTGCCGAGGGTCGCCAACTGCCAGAATCCGGCCATTGGAACCCGCCAACATTTTGACTAATTCCAACTGTGCTGCATTCAAATCTTGGCATTCATCAACCAAAACGAACTGGTAGGGTTTGAACCAAGGACGCTTGGATAATTCCCAGAGAACCGGTAGCCAAACCTGATCGGTGAAGTCGAAGGACTTACCTTTGCTGGCTAAGCCGATGCCCTGAATAATGCACTTAGCCAGCGCCAGCGATACTTTCTCAAAATCGTAAATATCAGCAATTTCAAAATGCAGGCAGAGTTCCTGCACGGTTTCAGGGCTAATACAGCCGCCTACGACGAGGACGTTAACGTAGGAATTTGTGAGTCGCACCAAGTCTAAGAGTTTGACAAAATCCTCGTCTTTTGCGATCGCACCTTCCCGCCTCAACTCAGGGGAAGAGTTGCCACGGCTGGCGATAAATCCTAATTCTTGAGCAATTTGCTTGTACTTATTGCTCTTGACTAGCCCCTGAGTATTTGTGATTTTCAATTCGCTCTTGATTAAGCTCCATCCTGCACTGTGCAAGGT
This sequence comes from Microcoleus sp. bin38.metabat.b11b12b14.051, assembly GCF_013299165.1. Classification (NCBI taxonomy): domain Bacteria; kingdom Bacillati; phylum Cyanobacteriota; class Cyanophyceae; order Oscillatoriales; family Microcoleaceae; genus Microcoleus; species Microcoleus sp. bin38.metabat.b11b12b14.051. Next base: position 8,648 of record NZ_JAAFKD010000041.1, on the reverse strand, counting down.
GCTGATTGATTCTTTCCACTGATTGCCGAATTTGGCGATTAGATCGGTAGCATTAGCTTTGCCGAATACGCAAATTTTGATTTCAGAAGGTGTGTAACCAAGTCTATTTTTGAGGTAATCCGTAGTGGCCAAAGCTTCAGCAACTAAACGTAAGGTGGTAGATTTTCCGCTACCTGCGACTGCATTGCAGCAACCGTGTCCTTTCCCAGTTTTCGCCCAGTCTATTATGTCTTGCTGGTAATCTGATAAGTCCATTTATTTTGCCTCCTGTAACTTGAGATGATTCACGAATTCAGCCAACTCGGTAGCATTTAGCAGATGGCGAGCTTCTTTCCCATATTGAAGTCTGAGATGCTCTCTACCTCTGTCGGCATCCCATCCTAGGCGCTTAATGTGTTCCGAAGACTCGTTATAGTTGCAGAGGTAATCGAACAAATCCAGCAAGTCGTCATTGGTCAAATCAGTCAAGTAACTTTTGCCAAAATTAACTAGCAGACAATCCATTTCTTGCTTATCTGTCCACCTCAATTTCACGATGGCCTGCTGCACCGGATGCAATAGTTCAAGCTCTTGCTCTTGCTGTGGCGAAACCGAAACAGGAGCAGGGATGGGCTTAACTTGTGGCTTATTAATCTCAGGAATTTGCTGCGTAACGTTATTTTCTGCACCCTCATCGGGCATTTCCTCACGGGTGTACATTCCCGAAAGTTCGGCAGGAAATGCTTTGCGAAGTGCCAAAGCTTCGGCGCATTTAGCAAGCATCAGATGAGGCATTTTTTCCCAGTTTTCGCCCAATTTTCCGTTGAAGACTTGGGCGTATTGCGCCCAAGCTGCACTGGCGGAAAATGGGCAACGCTGACCGCCGCAAAGTTTCCAAACAGTTACGGTTGCAGTAGTGGGAAAATGGCGGCCACTGGTAAGGTGCTGGTACAAATCCAACCCCTCATCAAAAGTTGCCTCGTCATTGCCGGCGTATTTGTTGGTGCGATCAGCGATAAGCCTGTAGCCGTCGATCGAGGTCTGAAAAGTTAGCTTACCCTTGCGACGGATACCGTAGATTTGCCGTGAGAACGGGTCTAAACCTGTTTTCTGGCACACCATCGAGAACAGCTTTAACTCGTCATTGGTGGCACGTTCGTCAAGAATCGTAGATTTGATCAGCCTAATTTCTTCGGTATCAAATACTAATGCGTGTGGTTGAACTTGAACTATCTGTGACATAATTAAGTTGTTTGTTAAACATCATCAGTCAGGCAACCAATCAAAACGGTTGCTTGTTTTTTTGGTTTTAGGGCGTGGCTTTTTCACTTCTTCCACTTCTGGATTATCGGCAAAATCGTCGGTCTCTTTAAAAGTCAAACCTTTGACATTCTTTCTAATCTCTAAAAGAGACTCTCTAGGCAGCCAATCACTTTTAGGTGTCAGCTTATAAATATCCGATCTTCCTGGTCTACTCTCTTTTGTAAGCAATCCTGCCTTGCAAAGAACAGAAAAAGAATATTGAGCCTTTCTAACGCTCATATGACATATTTCTGAAGTTTTTTTGAGTTTAGCGAAACACTCACCTGTGAGTTTTCCCCCTGTCCTGCGAACCACGTGGGCGTAAATGCGGAACTCATAAGGATCTAGACCATACTCATCAAGGTCTGAATGGACAACTGGCAAAGGTGGCAGCGTTGGTAGCGTATTTTCTTCTGGTTTTGGCATGATTGAAACTAAGAAAGGCGGTAGCGAGCCGCCAATACGCGCTTTAATTTGATGCTTCTAGTCGTGCAGAGTTGTAGCCACTAATGAAATCTGGGGATACTCCATCTGGGCAAGCTTGTCCTCCCCAATCGTAAAAATCTTTGCCAATGATAAAGTCTGCTCTCTTCGCGCCGTCCAAAATTTCATCAAGAGCCTGAATTGCGTCGCCGATGAACAAGTCATTATCCGTAAAGAATTCCTCGTGTTCTGTCAACTCCAAGAATGCTGGGGAGACTTTGATAGCTCTCAGGGTTTCAGCCATGTTGCACAACAGTTGCATGGTCTCAATCCGTGTCAATGGCTCGTCTTTTACTCCCAATTCTTGAATTGCTGCTGCTATTTCGTCAATGCTTAAGGCCATGCTGAAAACCTCGTAATTTGTGAATTTTGACCGCAAAAATCCCGTCTAAGCAGAAGACCTAGAGTTTGCGGGATATGCGGATAGTGTGAAACTTCGTGAACTTTTAGAAGCTGTTTAACTTTTCGGCGACTTGATTGATTTCATCTTGCGTGAGCTTGCCGGCATAGGTTCCGGGAGGGGTAAAGGTCACATACATAAAATCTGTCATCGTGTCCAGAATCAAGATGTGCCGCTTTTTTTTCGGCACTAACATCTGAACTTTTCGGACTGCCTGAGAGCAAGAGTAGAGCTTGGGAGCCTTAGTCATTTTACGACCTCAATATTCGAGAGGTATTCAGAGACAAGCTGGTGGTATTTAACAACGGAATTCTGCTTAATCAACTCCCGGCGCATTCGCTGATAAACACCACCTTCTTGAGTAATCAGATAAAGAGGCGGAACACCATTGATGTTATGGCTCGCAACCGATAAGTTGGCCGAAAAAAGTTGAATGTCAGTGCCGAGCAAGCCTTCTTGAATATTCGAGAGGTGTTCGGCAAGCAACTGAACGTAATGAATGACAATTGTCGGGGAAGTTTGCTTAGCACCAGTGGCGTTAAACAAATTACCTTCTTGAGTTATCAAGTAAGGCGGAGTTTGTGAGACCCGATGCCTGGTGAACGAATTATCACCTAAAAGAGCAATCTCAAATACTGGTTTTGGCTCGACAGGCAGGATTTCAGGTTCAACCGGAACCAATGGTTCCGGCAATTTAATTTCTTGGGAGCCGTCAGAGTTGCGTTTAACCCGATAAATGATTTGCTCCTGACAAGTCGGCGAATCGCTGGGATTGACCAAGATGCGATCGCACAAAGAATTCAATTTTTGGGTGTCATCGGAGTCTAGCCCGTCCAGAAATTCTTGATTTAACACAATCGAGTTAGTGGACTTAAAATCTAGAATTTGATTGATGTGAAAAACCTCAACTGAGTTAACAACACGAATTTTGACGGAAGTGAGTCGGCTTTCACAATCCAGAAACGTGTGCAAAGCGACGATTTGGACAAAACAGTCTGTGTAGTCGCTGAGGCTGCGGCCTTTGATCTGAGCTTCGGAGTCCTGGAGGCGACGCTCCTTAAGCCAAAGCTTATTAGAATCGCTAGTTAGATCAGTTTCACAAATCGCTCCGATTTGGATGTAATTTTCTGGCACTGCGTTTTCAATTTCTACAGCAGATTCGGCGGCACTCTCAGTAACTGCTCCATAAACCATTGGTTCCGATTTCAAAATCTCATCCTTAGCTACCTTGATAATCCAAGGATATCCCCCCTCCTGATGCTTGCAATGCCCATTGTTCAAGCACTCATTTTTAATCTCTACTAATGTACGGGTATCACGGGGATAGTCGTCATCGTCAGAGTCATCGTCAGAGTCATCGTCAGAGTCATCGTCAGAGTCATCGTCAGAGTCAAAAGCTAGAGTTCCTGCAGATATCACGATAATGGCTAAATCCAGGGAGCAAGGGTTAGATTCATGCCAATCTGAATCTTCTTCGGGGGCAGGGTAAGAAGCAATCCACTCTGTGTCTGGAGAAGCAAAATAAGCCTTACGCTCATCGGTCTCTGTCGCCACAGGTTCAGCGACGCTTTCGGCAACTACTGCATCCTCCACGCTAATCGCATTCAACAACACCTCAGACACCCAGCGGGCAAGGGAGATTTTGCTATTTCGGCGGGGCAAACCCTGTGAAATTCCCAAGTTCTCGGCGAGAGAATCGGTCATTTGCTTCAGTTCCTGGATCGAAAAGTCGATCAAGGCTTGAGAAGCTGTTTGGACGCATCGGCTCATCTCGGCAGTTGCGAAGTTGAAGCGATGCTCAAAACTATTCAGTGCCTCGCAGATAGTGCGAGGATCGTCGGTAAAGGTGATGTTGGTCATCTCTGTTTTGTGGTTGTACTCTGCCGACGCTTCCCCTGGCAGGTCTTTGGTTGACGAGGCTGCTATCTCTCGTGAGGCTTTGGGGTCGCTTGATTCGGCTATGGACTGAGTATATCATTAGCTTGCGGATAAGCGCAAGGGCTTAAGCGCTAGTTGAAGACCATCATCAATGCCAATGAGTGACACCAGACACTGACTGGAGCGGCAAACCCTGAGAAAATCTCGTTGTCGCTTTACTCGGAGAGATCAAACTCATGCAAAACTTTATCAAGACAGCGATATTGGCAAGCGCGCTTTTAGCCTGCCATAGCTGCGCGTTAGTTCCAACTTTAGTTTCGACGACTTCAAGTGAAGCTAGCCCCAGTCCCAGCTCTTCAACTATCCCGGACTGCCTGGGATCTCTTCCCAACCTTCCTATTGAACAAATTAGAAAACACGAGTCCTCAAAAAAGGTAGAAGCCGAGGCAGACATCCTAGGGCTATCAGGCAAAGGACAGGAGGCTTTAAACAAATACAGTGAAGCACACTCACTTTATTTTAAAGAGTTAGGACGTGGAGTTGGCAGAGCATGGACAAATGGAGACCTCAGCGCAGCTATGGAAGTAAATCGCTCGCCGGAGACATCAGAATTCCTCTTCAAAGTTGGCAGTGTTTTTGCTCAAACCGGACAGCATCAAGCAGCGATCGGTTGCTTCACTGAGGCATTAAACCAGAGAATAGAAGCTCCCAATGACGCCAACGCTTATATGAGTCGTGGCAATTCTTATGCTCAGATAGGTGGTGGAGAAAATGCACGACAAGATTATCAAAAATCCGCAGACTTATTTAAAAAGCACAAGCTTCCCCAGTACGAACAGCTAGCTCTTAACAAGTTACGCCAAACGCCAAATAAAAATAAACCTGGAGTTACTATTCCTACTCCACAAATTCAAACGATCGATGAAAAATACAAGAAAACTTGCTATGCAGATGCCCTGACGGAAAGCCAGGGACGAGAAATTACTGAAGCTTCCGGTGCTCTAGAAGCAGCAGCAGACAAGCTAGCAATTGCGGGGAAGCACAAAGAAGCTATCCGAAAATACAACGAATCAGCAGCAGCCATACTAAATGAGGCGATCGCAGATGGCAGCGCAGAAGATATGGAAGTTTCCGCTATTTGGCATAGCTGGCGCGGAGAAGGTGTCGAGGGTTTCAAGAAAGAGAATCAAACGCTCTTGCAGAAATCAGCAGAATCTAACTTCAAGATTGGTAGTAGCTACGCAAGACTGGGGCAGTTTGAGCAGGCAATCAACTGTTTTGACAGCACGATTAAGATTGGTATCCTTCCACCGAATGACGCCATAGCACACCTAAACCGTGGCGATGCTCATGAAAGAATAGGACAGAAAGAAAAAGCTAAGACTGACTTCCAGCAAGCGGTCAACTTGTTCAAAAAATACAAATTAGCATCTTACCAAAAAGATGCTGAAAAGCGCCTACAGAACTCAGACAAGTAAAACTAGCAGTCGTTACACCAACATAAAACCACCAGTTTTACTACCAAAACCAAAAATTTACAATAACAGTTTAATTACTAGCAACAAGCTGAGCTTGTTGCTGCTTTTGCTTGTGAAGATTCTCAAAAGCTTTAATAACCTCATCTGCCGTGCATTGGTAAGTATTCATAATTTTAGGCAACAAAAGGACACTTGGGGAAGAAACACCACGCTCCCACTCGCTAATAGTAGATTCCCTTACTCCTATTAGATCAGAAGCTTGTCTTTGAGTTAAACCAGATCGTTTCCGAATCCACACAGGCGTTACAGGCGTTCCTTGTTTTTTTTCGTTATCTGTCATATTATAGTAAAACTTGCGGATAAGCGCAAGGGCTTAAACGCTAGATTCTCCGTGAGTAACAACAGTAGCCGACCCTGAATTTGAGCCTCTGGGTCTGGCTACCCCTCAATTTTCGTTCCTACTCGTTTCAAAGTCCACTTACAAATTGCCCGGAGTCCAGAAATGACAAACCTGATACTGCCCGACATTGATGACCAAGACCTAGGCAAAGACATGAAGCGGATTAGCCAACAGGATTCTCACATCCTTCTGCAAATTGCAATGTTTGTCTCCGGCATGGGCTGGCACGAAAAAATGGCGCTGAGCTTGAATGCTCACGCCACGATCGCCCCTGAATCCGAAAATTTATGCGTGATTACTCCAAAAAATGATTATGACGATCGCCTCAATGCTGCGATCGACCTGCTAAAACATCTCAGTCCGCAAGCCAAAGTCGATCTTGCGGTTGACATCCTGACTGATGATTGGGAGTTGGGGTCTGAGGACGAGGATGAGGATGACGATGACGGTCATTTCCCCCCAGTGCAACTTAGCGACCGATACGCCCCCTCCACATTAATTGAGTAATTTCTGCGATCGCAAAGTCCGCACCTGCGGACTCATTACTGATTATGAAAACAGCCCTCATCATGCTCCTACTTTTTTCCTCCTCGATGCTTCCTGTACTCCATACCCAGCAACAACCAACAGAAATGCCGCCAAAGAGAGGAGGCGATCGCAGATGACACGAACAACCATCAAAATCAGCGAAATTCCCGAACCCTACCGCACGCAAGTCCGCCGATTCTTACATCTATATCCAAAGCGCCAGGGACAGAGAATTGCCTCAAGATACCTGCAAGTGGTAAGCAGCGCAGAGTACAGAAAAAGCTCAGGCAGGCAGGCTTACAAAAAAGTGAAGTCCAGTGAATTCGGTGAGGACGCCTGATGAGATACAACCTCAGAGACTATCAAGTAGAACTCATTGAGCAAATTTTCAGTAGCTGGCAAACCAACCGCCGCATCATGCTACAACTGGCAACCGGCGGCGGCAAAACCGTAGTCTTTGCCCACTTAGCGCGCCAATTTGTACAAAAGGGCATGGGCGTGCTCGTACTCGCCCACAAAGAAGAATTGCTGCTGCAAGCTAAAGAAAAACTGGAGGCCGTGACCGGCCTGCCAGCGGGCATCATCAAATCTGGCTATCCGTACCAATCCCAATACGAGCTACAAATTGCCAGCATCCAGTCTCTAATTCGGCGCAAGCACACCCCAGAAGCAGGGCTGGTAATCGTGGATGAAGCTCACCACGCATCCTCAAAAACTTACACCCAATTGATGGCACGCTATCCCGAAGCCTACATCTTGGGCTGCACCGCCACACCCCACCGGATTGATGGTCAGGGGTTCAAATGGCTTTTTGACAGTCTGATATCCGGCCCATCAACCAAGGATTTAATTGACCAGAACTACCTGTCTAGTTACAAATTATTTCAAGCCGCCAAGATAGCGAACACCACCAAAGTCAAATCAACTGGTGGCGATTTTAACGTTGGTCAACTCGCGGAATCAGTTGCGAGTCAAATCGAGCCGATCGACGTTGTAACGGAATGGCAGCGACGGGCGGAAGGTCAAAAAACAATTATTTTTGCTGTAGACATTGCCCGTTCGATCCAATATAAAGATGCTTTTAAAGCTGAAGGGATAGCGGCCGAACATCTCGACGGACAAACACCAAGCCAACAGCGAAAGGAGATTCTAGAGCAGTTTGCCAGCGGCGAAATTTTGGTGTTGACAAACTGCGGAATTATTTCTGAAGGATTCGACCTCCCCAGCATTGAGGCAGTACAGATTGTGCGGCCCACAAAATCGCTGAGTATGTGGCTGCAAATGGTAGGGCGATCGCTGCGAACTTCTGAAAAGAAAAGCTCAGCAACCATCATAGATCACACGAAGAACTGGCAACTGTTGGGCTTACCAGATGACGACAGAGACTGGAGCTTAAATCCGATTCCACTACAAGAATCAGCAAAGCGCTTTCTTCACATCAACTGTGATGATTGCGGTCACGTATTCAAGCCACTCGGTCACGAGATGGAAACCAAGTTTTGCATCTGTCCAAATTGCTTGGCTCAGCATGAATTTGAAATCGGCACAGGCGGAACCCCACCCACAAAGTCACTAGATGCCAACGAGGCTGAAGGTGAAGTTGACCTAGAAGTTAATGGCTTACATCAAGCAATTATCGACTCACTAATCGAACAACAAGAGCGGTTCCAACGAAAACCAGGATGGGTAGTTTTCCGGCTACGAGAACTGCCGAGCATCAACCCTGGATTCGACATTAAAGCCCTATCACTTGGCGACTGGAGGTATTTGGCTAGCAAGCTTGAATACAAAACCGGATGGGCATTTATCAAATGGCAAGAAGCGCAATCAGGCGAATTGTTTGACAGCCCCGATCACTGGAGCAAGACTCCAATTTTCAAGGACTTAATCGAAAATTTAGACGCGCCTGAGCAAAAAAGATTCAGGCCCACTGCAACCAGCAAGCCCAAACTTAGAGAGATATAAAACTTATGTCTAATTTTACATACTTAAAGGGCAATTGTCCAGTATGTGACGGCGCAAGAAAAGATTGCCGTCAACTAGGCGACTTATATTTTTGTGGCACCGACAATCCGTAAGGATTCAGGTCAAAAAAAGTTCATCCAGAGCCGAGAAATATGGTAATGTAGTCAGATGAGTGAAAAAGCAGAGTTATTAGCACTAAAAATGGAAGTTGAGCAGTTAAGCCGTGAAGAACTGG